>JAGRPB010000243.1 GCA_020439945.1 Verrucomicrobiia bacterium | reverse complement strand
CCTGGTGAATACCTACCTGAAGTCCGACAAATTCACCGGTCGCGCGATTTCGCCCGAGTTCACCATCGAGCGACCCTTCATCCATTTCCTCATCGGTGGCGGCGCACACGAAAAACAGACCTGTATCAATTTGCTGATCGATGGCAAACCCGTTCGCACCGCGACGGGCAAGAACACCGATGCGCTTGCCGCCGCGACTTGGAACGTTTCCGAGTTTGCTGGCAAGACCGCCCGCCTCGAAATCGTCGATGCCGCCACCGGAGGTTGGGGACACGTGGACGTCGATCACATCGTTTTTTCCGAGCATGAACAACCCGGCTTTGATCCCGCCAGCCGCTCCATCGACCGCACGATGCTGACCCGAGTCGCGAGTGAAGAGGGTTCACTCGACGAAGCAACCCTGTTGAATCACGTCGAGCGGCTTCGCAATGGGAAAACCGGATTCGCCAATTACGCCGATCCGCCGCTGCCCGACGACGCTGTGGTCCTGGCCGATTTCGAGAAGGGCGACGCCCAGGGTTGGACCGTCACCGGCGAAGCCTTCGATCCCACCCCGACGACTGAGCCGAGGTTTGTGCCGGGTTCAGGTGGCGGATTGCTGGCTCCAGCGGGCGTGATATCGAGTGCCGGAGTCCCCCAGAAATTCGATGGCGTCCTCCGCTCACCCACTTTCGAACTCACCGGCGATCACATTCACCTGCGCATCAATGCCCTTCAGGCCCAGGTCCGGCTCGTGATTGACGGGCACTACATGAACCATTTTCATACCCTGCTGCTCAAGGGAACCATCCTCAAGAACATCGATACCGAGGGCGAGTTTCGCTGGCTGACAATGACCGGCGATGTGAATAAGTACGTCGGCCATCGCGTCTGGCTGGAGGTGAAGGATGAGGAAGGCGGCTACGTGATGCTCGATCAAGTGGTGATTTCGAATGAGGGCATGCCGCCCGCCCCGGCAGTCGAGTCTCTCGCCTTGGAACTCCGCTGGGACCAGGCGTTGGCATCGTTCGAGGCTGGCACTCCGTCCCACGCGGATACCGAATTGCTGAATCTCGTCTGGCGGGAAGGTCTCTGGCCGAAAAACCCGGACCTCGATCGGCTCGCAAAAGATCTCCAGAAAATCGCCGTGGAATCCCCCATCGAAGTGACCGCCCTCCTCGAAGGCAATCCCGAGAACGAGCACATCCACATCCGGGGCAGCCACCTGAAACTTGGCGACGAAGTTCCCCGTCGGAATCTCGACGCCTTCGGGGGAACGCCCGCCCCACCCGGCGAAAGCGGCCGCCTGCAACTCGCCCGCGAATTGGTCTCGGAGGACAATCCGCTCGTCCGACGAGTGATCGTCAACCGCGTTTGGCATCATCTCTTCGGGCGAGGAATCGTGGCGACGGTCGATGACTTCGGCGTGATGGGAAGGCCTCCCAGCCACCCTGAATTGCTCGACTATCTCGCCTCGGAATTTTCCGAAACCCAGGGATGGTCGTTGAAAAACCTGATTCGGGAAATCGTTCTCAGTCGCACTTACCGGATGAGTTCGACACCGCATCCCGATCTCGATCCGAGCCAGGTGGCCTTGATCGACCCCGAGAACATTCTCCTTCATCACGCTCCCATTCGCCGGCTTCAGGCCGAGGCAGTTCGCGATGCCATCCTGACGGTTTCCGGCCGACTCGATCCCGCTGTCGGTGGCGAGAGCGTTCCGGTTCATCTTACTTCTTTCATGGAGGGCCGCGGGCGCCCCAGGGAAAGCGGTCCGCTCGATGGGGATGGTCGCCGCAGTCTCTACACTGAGATTCGTCGCAACTTCCTGCCGCCCTTCCTGCTGACCTTTGACATGCCCATTCCCTTCAATGCCATGGGTCGGCGAAGTGTCTCCAACGTTCCCGCCCAAGCGCTCGCCCTGATGAACGATCCCTTCGTTGCCGAGCAAGCTGGCCTTTGGGCCGAGCGAATCACTAGCGATAAGTCCCTATCCAAGGATCAGAAAGTCGAGCGTCTTTTCCGTTCCGCTTTTGCCCGAAAACCCGAAGAACGCGAGCGCCAACAGATCGAATCCTTTCTCGCTTCCGAGCCCGACGAAAAACAGGCTTGGACCGATCTCTGTCACGCCCTCCTCAACAAGAAGGAATTTATCTTTTTGAATTAGGTTGGAAGGTTCACGGTTCAGGGTTTTCGGTTAGCAACCATGACCATCAAACGTTTTGAAGACATTGATTGCTGGAAGATCGCTCGCGACCTCTCGCGAATGGTTTATTCGTTGGCTAAAGGCACTGCGTTTGCTCGGGATTTTGGTCTGCGAGATCAAATCACAAGAGCGGCCGGATCAACCATGCACAACATTGCTGAAGGTTTCGATGCTGAAACAAATCCGGAGTTCATTCGTTTTCTTCGGTTCTCCAAACGCTCTGCTACCGAGGTCCAAAGCCAACTCTACGTCGCACTCGACCAAGGCTATATTTCCCAAGAACAATTCGACGATACTTACGAACATGCTCGTCTCGTTAGGGCTAAAGAAGGAGCGTTCATTCACTACCTGAGTAACAACCGGAAACCCTGAACCAAAAACCGATCAACCGCCTTTCCCATGCACTGCGGACGATTTCAGAAATCCCCTCTCTCCCGGCGCCAGATGCTGCAGCAATGCGCCAATGGCTTCGGGGCAGTCGCACTCAGCGCCCTGATGCAGGGTCGATCCTTCGGCGCGGTTTCCGCACCCCGACCGAGCGCCTCAATCAATCCGCTCGCTCCAAAGGCGCCGCATTTCCCGGCTCGGGCGAAGAACGTGATCTTTCTCTACATGGACGGCGGGCCGTCGCAGGTCGATACCTTCGACCACAAGCCAATGCTGGAGAAATTCCACGGGCAGGATCCGCGAGAGGCCATCGGAAAACTGGAACCCACCCAGTTCGACAATGTCGGGAAAGTGCTGAAATCGCCTTGGGAATTCAAGCAGCGTGGTGAGAGCGGACTGTGGATCAGCGATCTCTTTCCCTGGGTTTCAAAGGTTGCCGATGACCTTTGTGTTATCAAATCGATGGTCTCGAAGTTCCCCGAGCACACTTCGGCGAACTACTTTCTCCACACCGGCTCGGGGCTCCAGGGACGTCCCAGCATGGGCGCCTGGACTGGTTACGGGCTCGGCTCGGTGAACCAGAATCTGCCCGGCTTCATCGTTCTCAATGGCGGACTCATTCCTCCTGGCGGGCTCGACTGTTTCAATTCCGGCTTCCTCCCCGCCGCTTACCAGGCCTCCGTTTTCAAGCCCGCCGACATGCCGGTCGCCAACATCCAACCGCAGGAAAAGGAACCCGGGCGTCAGCGGCGCAAGCTCGACCTGGTGCGCTCGCTCGACGACGCGGCTCTCGGTCGTTTTGCGGGCGAGGAGCAGATCGAGTCGGCCATCACCAACTACGAGTTCGCCTACCGAATGCAGAGCGAGGTGCCGGATCTGATGGACATCTCCGGCGAAAGCGAAGCCACCCGGAAACTCTACGGTCTGGATGCCGACTATCCTCAGACTCAGACTTTCGGTCGCCAGTGCCTCGTCGCGCGTCGACTGGTCGAGCGCGGTGTCCGTTTCATCGAGTTGACCTGTCCCGGTGGCAACGGCGATCGCTGGGACCAGCACAGCAAACTCGTCGACGGCCACGGCAAGAACTGCCAGACCGTCGATCAACCGATCTACGCCCTCATCACCGATTTAAAGAAGCGAGGTCTGCTCGATTCGACCCTCGTCGTGTGGGGTGGCGAATTCGGTCGCACGCCCTTCGCGCAAGGCAGCGACGGGCGCGATCACAATCCTTTCGGCTTCACCATGTGGATGGCCGGCGGCGGCGTGAAGGGCGGCATGAGCTACGGCGAAACCGATGACTGGGGTTACAAGGTCGTCGATGGCCGTGCCGAAATTCACGATCTTCACGCCACCATGCTGCACCTGCTCGGCGTCGAGCACACGAGAAGCACTTTCCGCTGGTCCGGCCGCGACATGCGCCTGACCGACGTACACGGACATGTGTTGCGCGAGATCATGGCGTGAGCCACGATAGCGGGAATGAATCAGGACGAAATTGATTCTGCTCTGGAGGGCATCGAGCGAGAAACCGACTCGAATGTTCGGGCGGTTTTGACTGCCGCCTTGGTTTCAGAATTGTTTCGTGAAGAAGGATTCGAACCGGTCGTGGTCGGTGGCTCCGCCATCGAAGTCTACACGGAGGGCGCCTACCGTTCCGGTGATGTCGATCTCTGTTTTTCGGGTCCCTCGCGTCCCGATCTCGAAACTCGTGCCCAGATCATGCGGAATCGCCTTCACGCAAAAGGTTCGCTGAGGACATGGCAAATCGGCGGTCAGTTCATCGATCTGCTGGGCGAGTTGGAAACGGTTTCCCACAAGTCTCTCCGCTCCTTGGAAACCCCCTTGGGAGAAATCGTGCTGATGCCGGTGGAAGAACTCATCGCCGAACGCGTCTTCGTTGCCCGAGGATGGCAATCTCCCAATGAGGATGCTGAAATTTGCGCGCGAAAACTCATTAATTGGGCGCTACAGCAGCCGGTTTCCGTCGATTGGGACGAGGTAGAACGAATCGCCAAGTTGCCCGTCTACGATTGCGCCGATCATCTCGCCGCCATCAAGAGTGAGGTTGAGGCTCAAATCGGGAAAGAGTAAGTTGTTTCATGCCGAAATCAAAAATCCCCATTCGCGATGAATACCGCATGAGCTGGGAAGCGTGGATGCGGGGTCGGCATTCACGTCGGATCTCCGGCAACAAAGTAGCGCCTGAAATCATTCGGCGTCCCGACTCGAAGGACGATGCGCACCTGCGCGCCGCCTACGATGGTGAGCGGGGACCGCAATTTCCGACCGAGGCTGAATTGAAGAAAACGGCGGAGAAGTTCGCGGAAGACAGTTGAAGACGGGTTCGGCTTTATTGCCGAAAAAGCAGGAAATGGTGCAGGAAATACGTTTCTCGCATCAGAAACGGAAGCCGCGTTTTCCACGTGCAGAATTGCGTCGTCGGCGTGGCGGAAACCTGGGGTTCCAACTTCAGTCGCATGGCCATGATTTCCGCGCGTTGGAGGTGATACGGATCGCTAACCAGGATGATTTTTCGATCCAATCCGTTCTCATCGAGGAGGCGGTCGGTCTCCTGGAGATTCTGAAAGGTGGTTTCGGAAACGGTCTCGATCAGTATGGCCGATTCGGGAACGCCAGCGGCCATGGCGTAGGTTTTCCCCACTTCCGATTCCGCCGCTTTTTTCTCGGTGCCGAGACCTCCAGTGAGCAAAAGGTAAGGCGCCAGTCCCTGCCGATAAAGTTCGACACCGTGACGCAATCGGGCTTCGAAAATCGGAGAGGGTTCGTGCCCGTCCACGCCGGCACCCAACACCACGATGGCGCTGGCGGGAGCCGGGGGCTCATCGAGAGCCCGCTGACCAAATCGGGCGATTCGTCCCGCCACGATCGCTCCCCAGAGGATGATGAAAGTAACGGCGAGGGCGAGCATTCTAAGAATTCGCGTGGGACGCGTTGAATATCGGATTCGGGAGAGCTTTGGCGTCGAGCGCATGGCGTGAATTCATCACTGAATACGAGAAGCGATCGAAGCGCCTTTCAATGACTGCAATCGTCGCGCCATTCGCGATCTCAAAACGGCTCCTCTTCGTCGGCATCTTCCTCGTCCGACTCGAAATCCGGCAGTGGCTCGTCGCCAAAATCCGGTTCGGGAATCGGAAGGCCATCTGAAGGCTCCCCATCCTCTCCGCCCGTGTCAAAACTGACGACGTTGTCCGCGGTCACCGACAGGTCCTCCTCCTCGCTTTCATAAACCGGCTCGACCACTTCCGGTTCGAATTCGCTTTCAAAACGTTCCAGCGGTTGCACCAGATTTCCCGGCAACGGCCAGACCTTTTCGTAGACGTTTTTCCCGAGCTCGGTGGTCTTTTCGTAGGCCTCGAACATCATCTGCAACTTCGCGTCGAGGTTGTCGATGTAGTGGAGCGCGTGAGCTTCCGGCGTCTTGGGCACCACCGGCGAACCGAATTCGAGCGTGCCGTGGTGCGAGGCGATT
>JAGRPB010000242.1 GCA_020439945.1 Verrucomicrobiia bacterium | reverse complement strand
GAAGGGCAATATTGTGGTTAGAAAAGCTTACTGCGACTGGGGGCGATACGGTTCGTTCAAGCGCAGCATGCACGAGGCGAACTTCGAGCTGATCGATATTCCCCACGTTCGCCAGTCGGGGAAAAACTCGGCCGACATCCGCATGGTGGTTGATGCCCTTGATCTCTGTTACACCAAGTCTCATGTCGATACTTTCGTGATCGTCAGCGGCGATTCCGATTTCTCACCGCTGGTCAGCAAGCTTCGCGAGAACGCCAAGATCGTCATTGGTGTCGGGGTGAAGAATTCGACCTCCGATCTCTTTCTCAAGAACTGCGACGAGTTTATTTTCTACGACGATCTCGTCCGAGAAAAGCAGCGTCCACCCCGCAAGCGGCCCGCGACCAAGAAGGCACCCAGTCGCGCCGAATCCACCGGCGACAACGGCAGTCCTGATGAGGCCGTCGACCTGGTGGTGGAAACGATGGAACAGCTCGTCGAAGAACGCGGCGGCGATCAGGTCGTCTGGGCCTCCATGGTCAAGCAGGCCATCAAGCGCCGACGTCCTGGTTTCAAGGAGAGCTACCACGGCTTTCGAAGCTTTAACGCGCTTCTCGAGGAAGCCGAGAAGCAGGGTCAACTGAAACTCATCCGCGGCGACAACGCCAGCCAGTTCGCGGTGGAGTTGGTGGAGTGAGCGGAAAGGAGGGGCGACAATCCTGTCGCCCTTTCGAAATTGGTGCTGGGCGACAGGATTGTCGCCCCTCCGTTCAACTCGCGTCCGACACGGACGACAGGTTGAAATCGCTCACCACCAGCGGCGGCGCGTGGACGGGCATGTCGCTCTCGCTGCCGAGGACGCGGGTGGGAACGCCGCTCGAAACGAGGTTTTTCAGCACGTTCACCGGCGATTCGTTGAAACGGAAATTCTTCACCGGGCCGGAGATCTTGCCGTCCTTGATGGCGAAGGTGCCGTCACGGGTCAGGCCAGTGTAGAGCAGGGACTGCGGCTGCACCATCCGAAGATACCAGAGTCGGGTGATGAGGACGCCGTCCTCGACCTGACCGATGAGTTCTTCCATCGATTTTCCTTCCCCCGGCATGATGAGGTTTCCGGGGCCGGGTTGAGGAGGCACGCCGAGTTTCTGCGCCCAGAAGCGGCCGAGGTAGAGGTTCCTGAGAACGCCGTTCTCGATCCACGGGGTTTTCGTCAGCGGCAAGCCGTGCGAATGGGTGCCGCATGGCGCCGGTTTGAAAAGTGGATCGGAAATCAGGTTCGCCTTCTCACCGAACAGCGCTTTTCCAATTGGATCTTCGCCTTCTTCGACCAGGCCATTGAGAAAGCTGCGGCCCTCATCGAACTCACGCCGATCGATGCTCCACGACAGCAGGCTCAGCAGGTCGCGAACCGCAGCGGGCTCCAGCACCACGGTAGTTCGGCCGGGCGCGCGTTCTTCGGGATGGCGCGATGAAAGGGCTTTCTCGATGGCGCGTTCACCTACCGGCTCCAGGTTCAGCTGGCTCGCGTCGGTTACCTGGGTGCTTGCCCAGCCGGAACCGCCTCCTTCGGCAGTGCGGGCGGTTACCGAAAAGCCGACCGAAGTCTCTCGCTGAAAAACGAATAGGCCGCGACTGTTCGCCAGCGCGCTTCCGCTCACGGATCGTTCGAGGTAACCGGCGCTCTCGACCTTGGCGGCGCGTGCCTGTTCGATCACAGGGCGAACCTGCGCCAGTGCTTCCTCCGGTGTCATCGAGGCGGTGGCTTCGGAAAAGGTGAGCGGCTCGGCGAAGTCGGCCGGTTCGACTGGCGGCATCTGCTCGGGATCTTCCGGCGCCAATTTCGCCATCGCCTGAACCTTCTCGACCGCGTCGCGCAGTGTGGCGTCGTCGGTCTGATTCAACGAAATGCTGGCGGATCGTTTTCCGTAGCTCACGGAAAGCCCGATGCGGGCGCGCTGGACCAGACCGTTGGACGTGATGTCGTTGTTGGCCGAGCGCAGTTGCAGATCCTCGCTGCTGCTCACCCAGACCTCGGCGTCGTCGGCCTTGACCAAGCCGAGAATTTTCTCGCAGAGCGATTCGGTTTCTTCGCGTGTCAGGCCCATGACTTCATTCCTCCTCCGCTGCAACTGCAGGTATTGGGGTTCGGATTCGTGACCGCCGCGACCTTCTTGCCCGATTCCTCGGCGGTGTTGAGAATGTTGATCTGGCGAAAGCGTGCCGGGACAGCGCCGTGGGAAACGGGCGCGACCTGCTGGGGTTGGCCTTTACCGCAATTGAAGGCGCCACCGAGTTCGTAGGAGGTGCCTCCGCCGAGTCCATCGCAAGCCTTCCAGAAATCGACCGAGTTGCCTTGGTAGGCGACATCGCGATACATGCCGTCGAGCTTGCCGTTGCGAATGCGGTGGAAGACTTGGCCGGTGAACTGGAAGTTGTAGCGTTGCTGATCGATGCTCCAGCTGCCACGACCGTCGACGTAGATCCCGTCCTCGACATCGGCGATCAGGCTTTCGGCGGTGACCGCATTGTCCGGGCCGGGGCGCAGCGAAATGTTCGGCATTCTCTGAATCGGGAAGGCGTCGAAGCTGTCGGCGTAGGCGCAGCCGTTGGAACCACCCTCCACCCCGATGAGCGCGGCCTGTCCCAGCGCCATCTGGAAATTTCGGAAGACGCCTTTCTCAATGATGGGGAATTCCTTGCCGACCGTCTGAACGCCGTCGTCATCCCATTTCACCGTCGCCAATCCATTTCCGACGGTGCGATCGGCGACGATGGTCACCAGTTCGCTTCCATACTGGAGCGAGTTCAGCTTGTCCGGGGTGCAGAAAGACGTGCCCGCAAAATTCGCCTCGTATCCCAAGGCCCTGTCCAGCTCGGTGGGATGACCGACCGTCTCGTGAATCGTCAGCCAGAGATTGCTCGGGGCGATGACGAGATCCATTTTTCCGGGCGTGACCGATGGCGCCGCCATCTTTTCCTTGGCCTGCTCCACGGCAAGCGCGGCATCAGCTGCGGCGTCCCAATCGCGAAGATGCTCGTAGCCCGCGCCTCGGGGCGGTCGATCGCTCTCGCGCGAGGCGAATTCGCCCTTTTTCGGATCGATCACGGTGACGGAAAAGTTTGGAAAAATGCGAACGCGGCTCTGCTCGATCCGGGTGCCAAAGGTGTTGGCCAACCATTTCCGCTCACGGACCGCTGAGACATGCGAGTGACAGTAACTGGCGCCCTTGCCCAATGCCGAGCGATTGATGCCGAGTAATCGATCCACCTTTTCCTCAAGCGAAACCGTGAAGGGATCCGTGTCTCCGTCCGCTTCCCATTTTCCGGTGAAAGCAGGCAGCATCTCGATCTCGACCGGTTGGGCCCGCCAGCCGGATTGGCCCTTGGCAACAGCCACGGCGGATTCCACGAGCCGAAGGACGGATTTTTCCGAAACCTCCTCGCTGGCCGCGAATCCCCACGCGCCGCTCACCAGCACGCGCATCGAGCAACCGAGCGAGGAACCGGCATTGACGCCTTGCACCATTTCCTCGCGCACGAAAAGCGATTCGGAATCGGTCTGCATGACGTGGAAATCCGCGAACGAAGCGCCGAGATCCTTTGCCTTTCCGAGCGCGGCGTCGGCCAAGGCGGGAAATTTCACCGAGATACCGGCGGCTTCTTCGGCCGCGATGGTCCAGCGGGAGGAAAGAAGCGCCATTCCGGCAGCCGAGGTGCCTTTGAGCCATTCGCGTCGATGCATGAGGGGACGCTACTTGGAATCGAAGCCGGAGGCAACAGGGTTAGATCGCGCATTCAACCCTGTTGGTTCTGTCCTATTCATATTCCTATTCCTCGTCCTATTCTTCACCGCAGGTCAAACATCAGTGGTCCAATATCCGAGAGCACCTCAATTCGATGGGAATAGGAATAGGATGAAGAATAGGAATAGGAATAGGAATAGGAATAGGAATAGGAATAGGAATAGGAATAGGAATAGGAATAGGAGTTATTTGCCGCCAGCGCCGCCGGGGACTCTGGGATCATGGGCAGGACGAAGGGTGCCGTAGCGGGTGTCGGCGGTGATGCCTTGGCTGGCACCGAGTCTCGCGGTCTCGGAAACTTCGTGACCCATGGCCTTGAGCGATTCGATCACGGCGGGATCGAAGCCTTTTTCCACCCGTAGCACGTCCGGCGACCATTGGTGATGGATGCGCGGCGCGGCGAGGGAATCGTCGAGATCCATCCCGAGAGTGAAGCGGTTCACGATGTTCTGCAGTGTCTGGGTAATGATGGTCGGTCCGCCGGCGGCTCCGATGGCCATGACGACTCGGCCATCGCGGATGATTAGCGTCGGACTCATGCTGGAGAGTGGACGTTTGCCCGGCTCGATGGCGTTGGCTTCGGCACCGACGAGGCCGAAGGCGTTGGGCACGCCGGGTTGGGCGGAGAAATCGTCCATCTCGTTGTTGAGCACGATGCCGGTTCCGGGAATAACGACTTTGCTGCCAAAGCCGGTGTTGATGGTCGAGGTCATCGAGACCCAGTTTCCGAATCCATCCGCAGTGCAGAGATGCTGGGTGTGTTTGCTGTCATCGAATTCACCGAAGAAAACGGAGTCGGCTCCTGGCGGGGTGCCTTGCCCGGGAACGGTCGTGACTTTGGCGAGGTCGATCTTTTTCGCCAACTGGTCGGTGTATTCGGGATCGATGAGACCGCGCGGAACCTTGGCGAAATCGGAATCGCCGAGCCAGTAGGCGCGATCGGCGAAGGCGAGCTTCATGGTCTCGGCGATCAGGTGGGTGCGGGTGGCCGGTTCGAGTTTCGGCAGATCGAAGTGCTCGAGAATCTGCAGCATTTGGGCGACGTGAATGCCGCCGGAACTCGGAGGGGGAAAACCGATGACGTCGAGGCCGCGATAGTTCGTCACCAGCGGTTCGCGTTGTTTCGCCACGTAGTTCCCAAAATCCTCGGCCGTCATGATTCCTCCGTTCGCCGCCATCCAATCGGCCGTTTTCTGGGCGAACGGACCTCGGTAGAACCAGTCGCTGCCCTGCTCGGCGATGGCGCGGTAGCTTTTCGCGAGATCGGTCTGAATGACGGTGCCGCCCGCTTCCATGGGGCTGCCGTCCGGCTTGAGAAAGATCGCCGCCGAGGTGGGAAACTTTACCAGGTCCTCGGCGGCTCCCTTGAGTTTGCGGGCCCAGACTTCGTCGATGGGGAAACCCGCTTCGGCGATCTCGGCCGCGGGCAGAAACACGTCGGCCAGTTCGAGATTGCCGTGTCTTTTCAAGGCCATCTCCCACGCGGCGAGAGCGCCGGGCACGCCGGAGGCGAGAGGACCGGTGCGGCTGAGCGTCGGATCGGCCTTACCATCGACCACGAACATGTCGCGAGTCGAAGCGGCGGGAGCCATTTCTCGTCCGTCGATCGCGGTGAGGGTGCCGTCGGCGGCGTGGATGAGAATGAAACAGCCGCCGCCGATACCGGAATTGTGTCCATCCACCACGCCCAGCGTGACCGCCGCAGCGATGGCGGCGTCGATCGCGTTGCCGCCTTTTTCATAAGCCTCGATCGCGGCCTGAGTTGCCAGCGGCTGCACCGTGGCGGCGGCGATCTGGGTGTAGTCGCGAGGACGCTCGGTGGTGGCGCGCCTCGTTTCGCGACCTTCGACTTCGCGGGCGAGTTCCTCGAGCCAGGCGTCGCGATGTTTCTCCGGCACTTCGAGGGATCGGGTGGTCGCGGGTTCGACGGCGGGATAACCTCCGACCTCGTCCTGGCTGTTGATGATTTTCAGGGTGCCGGCCATCGCATCCGCCACGATTCGGGCGTCGATCGGGTCGCGCTGTCCGGGGCGCGCTCCGGCGAAGCGAACCGTTTTCCATTGAGCGGCCGCGGCGGGTAGAGCGTGGAGTCCTTCCGGCCAGACGGGTGGTTGGTCGAGCGGCAGGAACGTGTCGCGGAGCAAGGGAAGGGGAGTTCCTTCACGATCGGCGCCGACATTGTCTTCGAAGTAGGCTGAGGCGTCGCCCTCAAAGATGGCGGCGGTGGGTTTGGAATTTTCGCCGAGGAAAACCGAGTTGCCCACGATGGAGAGACGCGCCAGTGGTGCCTGGTAGTCGGCGGTTGGCGTGGAGGCGTGGATGGCTC
>JAGRPB010000241.1 GCA_020439945.1 Verrucomicrobiia bacterium | reverse complement strand
TCCCACTGGTCGCCCTTGCCAGAGCGAGGCGGAAAGCTTATCTCGAAGGATTCTCATGAAAGAACTCACCATCATTCGCCACGCGAAATCCGACTGGGGCGATGCCAGTCTCGACGATCACGATCGACCACTGAACCAACGAGGAAGTCGCGACGCGCCTGCGATGGGAAAAGCGCTCGCCGAGCGAGGGGTGCGACCAGAGGTGATCGTGTCCAGCACGGCCAATCGCGCTTTCACAACCGCGTGCCTGATTGCGAAAGAGATCGGCTATCCCGAGGACGAAATCGTGCGCCGAGAGGCCCTTTACCTTCCGCGACCCGACCAGGTGCTGCAGGTGCTTCGTGATTTGGACGAGGATTTCGGCTCGGCGATGATCTTTGGACACAACCCCGGCTTCCACGAACTCGCTTGGCAGATGACGCGTCCGAGCGAGCGCGATGAGTTGGATCAGTTTCCGACCTGCGCCGTGGCTCGGCTGAAACTCCCGATCGAGTTCTGGGGAGAGATCGATTTCGGTGTCGGAGAACTGGTCGAGTTTCTCTACCCCAAGGCTCTGTAACGCATCTGGTGGCTTGCCATCGAGTCGCTCGCATGAATGATCTCCGCATCATGAAATCCCTGTCAGTGCTTCCTGTTTTTCTCCTCTTTGGTTCCATCGGCATCGCCACAGCGCAAGAGTGGCCGGCCAATCTCAAGATCGAGGGCAAGGTCGCTTTCACCGAAGGTCCTGCGTGGCACGCGGAAAGTGAGAGCGTGTTTTTCACCGACATCGAGAACAACCGCATCATGCGGCGAATGAAAGACGGCTCGTTGCAGGTCTACCGTCAGCCTTCGGGAAAAGCCAACGGACTCGTGTTCGACCAGCAGGGCAGGCTTTACGCCTGTGAAGGCGGCGACAAGCGGGTCACCCGAACGGAGCTCGATGGAACGATCACCATTCTCGCCGCCAATTTCAAAGGAGCGGCCTACAATTCGCCCAACGATCTCGCGATCGCTCCGGATGGATCCGTCTATTTCACCGATCCGCGCTACGGCGCTCCCGAAGGCATGGAGATCATTGATGCAGATGGTAAGCCGGTCGAGGGCGTCTATCGGATCGCGCCCGATGGCGGCATCACCCAGGTGATCACTCACGAGGTCGATCGACCGAACGGTGTGCTGGTTTCGCCTGACGGGAAATTGCTCTACGTCGCCGACAACGTGAACAGCGGACCCAATGCCGTCGGCGGCAATCGCAAGCTCTGGCGTTTTGACCTGAACGCTGATGGCTCGGCCGATCTAGAAAGCCGCAAGCTGCTATTCGATTGGGGCACCGATCGTGGTCCCGACGGCATGTGCCTCGGCCCGGACGGAAATCTTTACGTCGCCGCCGGGTTCAATTTTCCCAGTCTTCCCGCCGAGACGGCTGGCAAGAACAAGGCCGGCGTCTATGTCATCAGTCCCGACTCAGGCGAACTGGTCACCTTTTACGCCATCCCCGAAGACATGGTGACCAACTGCACGTTTGGCGGCGTGGATGGGAAAACGCTCTTCGTCACCGCCGGGCACAAGCTCTGGAGCCTGGTGATCGAGTGATTTTCGGGACTAGCGTGGGAGGGGATCCCGTGCTTGTCCCGGTGGGATTCCATCCCGCCAGTCACCATCGGGATGTTTGGGCGCGACGCCACCTTACGTTCGGTAAAGGGCGATTTCCCCTGTTGTCGTTTGGCTTGGGGATTCCGGCCGCCGGGACTCAATCGCCGGCCGTCACCCAGTCGCGAAGCTTCTCGATCGTGGCCGGACCAATGCCTCTGACCTTGTCGAGCTCCTCGATCGTTTCATAGGGACGGCCTTTGACGATGGCTCTCGCGGTTTCCGGACCGATGCCGGGTAGTGATTCCAGTTTGGAGGCTGGCGCTGAATTTAAATCGATGGGACCGGAGGCAATCTTGTTTTTGATCAGAATGGCACCGACTGCGATCACAAATGCCCCGATGATAAGAGACAGCATCAGTCGGCTGCGTCGATCGTCGGCCCGCATTTCTTCGCGGCGGCGATCCAACAGGCGGCGGCGGGAGGACCTTTGGGACATGGAAATCCCTTCGGCGAAATTCGGGCGGACGCAACCCGGAAGCTGCTTCACTTCGCCGACTGGCGTATCGAAAGGATCGCGGCAGTGGCAGCGATCACGAGGCAGGCGAGGGCGAAGGGCTCGGTGAAGATCGGGAGCCAGCTTCCTCCCGAAGCCATCAATCCGGCGGAAAGATTCTCCTCGGCCAACGGCGCGAGGACGAAGCCGATCACAAAAGGCGCGAGGGGAATGCGGAGCCGGTTAATGATGAATCCGAAGAGGCCGAAGGCAATCATCATCCAGACATCGAACATCCGATTGGCGAGGGCATACGAACCGACGACGCAGAAGACGATCACCGGCGGTGCCAGCCAAGAGAGGGGGACGCGGCTGAGTTTCACCAGCCAGCGGGCCGCGCCGAGCATCAGGAAAAACATCACGACATTGGCGAGGAGAAAGCTGCCGGTGACCATGTGGACGGTTTCCGGGTGATTGCGAAACAGGAGCGGGCCCGGTTGGAGTCCATGGATGACGAAGGCACCCAGCAACACGGCATCGATGACGCTGCCGGGAATTCCCAGCGAGATCAGCGGGATCAACGCCCCGCCGACGGTGGCGTTGTTGGCGGATTCTGAAGCCACGATCCCGTCATCGCAGCCGGTCCCGAATTTCTCGGGTTCTTTCGAAAGCGATCGTGCCGCGCCGTAGGCGACGGTGGATCCGACATTGGCGCCGATGCCTGGGAGAATACCGATGAGGGTGCCGAGGACGGATGAGCGGATCAGGTTCGCTATCTGTCTCAGCCAATCTCGCGCCGGGAGGAACAGTGAATCGCGAGCTTGGCTGGCGGATGACTCCTTGGGTGAACCGGACGGTTTCAGAGCGTCCTGGATGATCTGGTTGAAGGCGAAGAGACCAATCAGAACCGGCAACAGCTTGAAGCCGTCGTTCATCTCCACGAACCCGAAGGTCAGTCGCGGTTGGCCGGTAGCCGGATGCAATCCCGGCATCGCGAAAAGGCAGCCGAGCAACGCCGAGAAAAGGCCGCGCCAGAGTCCGCCACGTTCCCGTTCGCTGATGGCGGCGATGGAGACGAGCGCTACCAGCACGAGCGCGAACAGATCGAAAGGGGACAGTTTCGTCGACCAGGTCGCGGCGGGGCGAGCGAGGAGGACGAGAAACACCCACGACACCAATCCACCGATGAGCGAGGCTCCGATCCCAAGCCCGAGGGCGCGTCCCGGACGACCCGAAGCGGCCATGGGATGGCCATCGAGCGTCGTGATGACCGAGGCCGGTGTGCCGGGCATTTTCAGCAAAGTCGCCGTGATGAGCCCGCCGCTGACCGACCCGACATACATGCTGACCAACAAAGCGAGCGCCGCTTCGCCGGTCATGGCAAAGGTGAGTGGTAAACTCAGCGCGATCAGCATCGCACCCGTCAGCCCGGGAATCGCGCCGACCACGATCCCGAGCGCGGTGCCGATCGCGATCAGTCCGAGAAGGCCGGGTTGGAAGAGATCGGGATTCATGGCAGCGAAATCCCGAACACCGATTCGAACAGGCGAGGTAATCCAAAAGCAATCAGCGCCGAAAACCCGACGAAAGCCGCCATAGCGCTTTTCGAGTGACGTTGATCGCGAAGCAGCGCTCCCGCCAACAGGAGGAAAACGAAAGTTGGCCAGAGAAAGGGAATCGGAACCAGCGCCAAGATGGCGACATAGCCGATCGTCAAAATCACCAGCGCCACGCTGCGGCGACGTAACAGGGTTGAGTCGGCGACCATACCCTGTTGAGTCGCCGGTCGAACGACGAAGCTGCCGATCCCGGCGGTAACGGTGAGGATGGCGAGAAAGAGCGGAACATTCGGCAAACCGGCGATGGCGCGGGGAGCGACCTGGGCGATTTCCGCTTCGCGATTCGACAGCTCGGTCTCGAGTTCGGGACCGCTGAGGAAGAGTGGTTCGATTTGCTGGGAGTCGGCGAATTCTCGGAACTCGGTCGTGTGCATCGCGGCTTCGAGCGCGTTTGCGATGACCGCAATGTTTTCGGGTGAGGTGCCTTTCGGCGCCCACCAACACTGGAGATTGCTGGAAACGACGTCGATGCCTTGTTCGCGAGCGGTGGGAATCTCGGACAGCACCGGATCGCGATTTTCTGCCAACACGGCGAGGGCTCGCAGGCCGCCGTCGCGATAGGAGAGAAACTCGGAAACCGAGAACGCGGTGGCCTCGACATGACCGCCCTTGAGCGAATGGAATCGCGCCGCGCCGCCGCCGGATTGGACGTAGCGGAACCTCGCGCCCGGCTTCGTATTTTCCAGCCGCATGGCCCAGAAGTGGGCCGGCGCGCCGATGTTGGTGGCAAAGGTGACGGTGTCCGGATTCTCGGCGATGGCCATGAGAAGATCGTTCAGGTTTTGAAAACGAGAATCCTCAGCCACCGCGATGACTCCGCCGTTTCGACCGGTCGCGGCGATGGGAGTGAAGTCGTTCCAACTCCACGAGGCCGCGCCTGAGTAGCGTGCGGTGATGATGCCTTCGTGGAGAAACAGCAGAGTGTAACCATCGGGCTCGGCATGAAGCGCTCGCCGGCTGCCGATGGTGCCCCCCGCGCCGGGAACGTTCTGGATGACGAGTGGCTGGGGCAGCAGTTCGTGTTCGGCAGCGACCCGCTGGATGACGCGCGCGATGGTGTCGCTGTTTCCGCCCGCGCCGAAGGGGACGATGACCTGGATGGGGCGGTCCGGGAAGTCGCCTGATATGGCCGGAAAAATGGAGGCGGAGAGTGTCGCGACGATCGAAAAAATCAGCCGGTTCGCGCGCGATGACAGCGACATCGTCAAGCTATGCCTGTGGTGGGATTGGAACCCGATTTCGAGTCCTGCGATTTCAGCTTCAGATCATTGATCAGAATCACGTAAACAACCAATGCGACAAATCCAGCGAAGCCCAAAACCGTCGCCAACAGTTGAAAAACGCCCGTCAGCGCGAGGCCTCCTCCCAGGAATGCCTGAACGTTCAACAGGTTGGAGATGGCGCCCAGGATCGCCGATGCCATTCCCGCTTTCTTTCCGCATCCACCCACGGACGTGTCGCCCAGCTCGGAAAAAAACGACTTCCAGGAATTGGATATTCGCGAAACGACAAAAAAGAAAAACACGATCGTCACCGGAAAGACAACCAGCCACCATAACGAAGACGTCCGCATGAGGCGGTGCCTTTCTGGAATGGCGGCCAGATTCCGGCGAAAAATCACGGCGAAAACGGCCCAGAAAACACCCCAGAAAACGAAGGTCAGGATGGCTCCGCAGGTGAAAAAGATTGGGGGAGTCTCTTTGAGAAAACTTTCGAGATCGACGTTGGAGAGATCGGAGGGGTTCATCGGGGTTGATTCAAATCACCACGAATGCGGCGGGATTGACAAGGAAAAGTCCGGCGGTCATCCGCCATTTCTGAAGGATTTGGGGCGATAATCCGGCAAATGGGATGACCGCTTTTCTCACAAAGCGGCGGTCGCGAACTGGTTGTCCTGCCGCGTCGCATGCCAGGCGAGATATTCGGCGGCGATGTCTTCGAGTTCGACGACGGATTCGACGGTGGAAAAGCGCGAACGAAGCATCTTTCCACTGGGCAAACCTCGCGAGTAAGCCATGAGCCGGGAACGCATGGACTGGATCGTATATTTTTCAGGACCGTAGCGACCCCAGTCGATGGCCATGCAGATGTGGCGGAGAACGAGGGACCAGCGTTCCTCGGCGGTGGCTTCGGGCAGGTGCTCGCCGGTTTCGAGGTAGTGCTTCGCCTCGCGGAAAACCCAGGGATTCTGCATGGCGGCGCGGCCGATCATGACGCCGCTGACATTCGTGCTGGCCTTGCGGATCTCGACGTCGGAACCGCTGGAAATGTCTCCGTTTCCGATCACGGGAATGGAAACGGCGTCGGCGCATTCGGCGATCACGTTCCAGTCGGCCTCGCCCGAGTAGCCCTGGGCGCGGGTGCGCCCGTGAATGGCGATCGCGGCGATGCCGCATTCCTCGAGCACGCGACAAATGTGGG
>JAGRPB010000240.1 GCA_020439945.1 Verrucomicrobiia bacterium | reverse complement strand
GTAGAGCCCGCGGCGGTAGCGATCCTCCCCCTTCGAGGTGTTCCACTTGAAGTTGTTGGCATAACTTTCGGCGGCCACATCCTGCGGCACCGGGGGATACACACTCGGCCCACCCACTTTGCGACTCAGCAGCCCGGCCGCCTGCAGCGACAGGTCCCGGACGATTTCTCCCTCCACCCGGAATCGATTCTGCCGCGCCAGCAGCCGGTTGTCCGGATCCCGCTCTTCCAATTCCGGGCGGTGTGTCGAGGTCTGTCGATAGGTCGCCGAAGAAACGATCTCGCGAACGATCGCCTTGCGGCTCCAGCCCAGTTCCCGGGAGAAACGCCACGCCAGCCAGTCGAGCAATTCCGGATGCGAGGGCGGATCCCCCCGCATGCCGACGTCCTGCGGCGTTCCCGCCAATGGCGCCCCGAAGAGGTGCATCCAGATCTTGTTCACCGCCACGCGCGGCACCAGCGGTTGATCGTCGCGGACCATCCAGTTCGCGAGGTCGAGCCGGTCGGCGGATTCCGCCTTGTCTCCACGAGGATTCAGCGCGGGCCAGACGGCCGGCGTATCGGGATGCACAGGACCCGCCTCGATACGCGGGGTCTGGAAATTGCCGCGATCAAACACGTAGGTCGATCGGCGATTCTCAGTCCGCTCGGCCATGACGCGGGTGAAACCGTTGGCGTTGTCGTAGTTTCGAAGCTTCGTCAGCGCCGCCTGCAGTTGGGTTGCCAGGTTCTTGTTGGTCACCTGTTCCTCCAGCATCTTCGCCACCGGTTCCCATTCCTTTTGCCGTTTTGCGATGCGATCGGCGCAATCTTCCGGCTTGTCCCCGGCGATGATGGCGTCCCAGTCGGCATTGTCGAAAAACGCATACAGCCGATAGAATTCCTCGTGCTCGATCGGATCGTAGGGGTGGTTGTGGCACTGCACGCAACCGATGGAGGTTCCCAGCCAAGCGGCAACGACGGCCGCGACCCGGTCAATATTGCGCTTCACCCGATCCTCCTCGGCATCGACTCCACCCTCGAGGTTGAACTGGTTCATGAGATGAAATTTGGTCGCGATCCGATCTTCCTCATCGGCGTTCGGAAGGAGATCGCCAGCCAGCTGCTCGATGGTGAACTGATCGAAGGGCAGGTCGTCATTGATCGCTCCAATCACCCAGTCGCGGAAGCGCCACGCATCCGCTCGGGTGCTGTCCTTCTCATACCCGGATGAGTCGGCGTAGCGGGCCTCATCCAGCCAGTGACGGCCCCAACGCTCGCCGAAGTGCGGGCTGGCGAGCATTTCATCCACCAGTTCCCGCCAGAGAGTGTCGCGGATTTCGGGAGATGACTCCGCCGCTTTCCACTCACGCGCGAATCGCCCCACCCGCTCCAGGTCCGGTTGCAAACCGACGAGATCGAGGGAAAGCCGACGGATCAGGGTTTCGGGTCCCGCCTCCGGCGAAGGCGCCACACCTTCCTTCTCCAGTCGAGCGAGCACGAAGCGATCGATTTCGTTCCGGCCCCAGCTTTCGTTTTTCACCGGCGGAAGCTCGGGCCGGTGCGGCATCGCCAGCGACCAGTGTTCCGGCCAGACGGCGCCTTCCTCGACCCAGCGCGTCAGGATCGCGATCGCCTCGGAAGGCAACGCTTCCTCAGGCGGCATCCGGTCATCGTCGTTCTCACCGAGCGAAAGACGAGCCACCAACTCGCTCCACTTTGCGTCGCCCGGCACGATCGCCGGCATCCCTGAATCGGTTTCGGCGAAAGCATGAGCACGGGTCACCAGGCTGAGCCCTCCTTTTTTCTTCACCCCACCGTGACAGCCGGCACAGTATTCGGCGAGAATGGGCTGCACATCGCGGTAGAATTCCGGATGCTCCGGGATCGCCCCGATTTCTCCCGACGCCAGCGAAAGAAGAGGCGCCAGGATGGCAAGAAGGAGGGCGGCCAACACACGGCGGCAACAGCGGGCACGGGCAGGTGATCGCATCGGCAAATGGGGGTTGTCGGAAGGAGCGGAACCGCGCCAACAGATTCGGCGTGCATTCCGGCCCGATTCAGGAGATTCTCGGTCCCCCGAACTCGTCAACCCTCGCCCCGATGCTCCCCCACGCGCTGTGCAAATCTTTTCCCAATTGCGGCATCGATTTACTTCGTCGCATGCTCATGCCTCTAGTCGGCATGCCGATGATGCTTTCGACCGGCATCCTCACGGCCAATGCGGCAGAAAACGAGACGCGCTGGACGGACAACCGCTTGACGGGCACGGGCGGTGAACCCCTGCCCCTCCGAGCCGTGGTCGCTTTTCCCGGAATCGAGACGAATCGCGCCGTCGATCTCGATCTGGTCGATGGGAAAAATGGCGAACGGAACTGGCTCCTCACCGAATTGACCGGAGGCATCTCGGCATTTCCGGACGATTCGGAAACGAAGGAGCGAAGAACACTCCTGACCTTCTCCGACGGCGAGAAATTCCGTAACCAGCGACTGTATTCCATCGAGTTGCATCCGGATTTTCCGAAAAAAGCGTGGTTGTTTGTGAGCCTCAATGTTCGGGTCGATGGCGAAGGGTTCAATCGAATCGTGCGCTTCACCTTCAGCGATCCGGATGCCCTGGAGATCGATCCCGATTCCGAGATCGAACTGCTCTCGTGGCCCTCGGCGGGACACGATGGCTGCGACCTCAAGTTCGGCCCCGATGGGATGCTCTATGCCTCCACCGGCGATGGCGAATCTCCCGGAGATCCCGCCAACATTGGGCAAAAAACAGACAACCTGCTCGGCTCCATTCTCCGACTCGATGTCAGCCATCCCGAGCCCGATCGCCCCTGGCGCGCCCCGGACGACAATCCCTGGGTCACGTTCAAGAATGTTCCCGACGCCATCTGGGCCTACGGTCTCCGCAATCCCTGGCGGATGAACTTTCACCCGGAAACGGGTGAGCTTTTCCTCGGCGACAACGGCGACGAAAACTGGGAGTTGGTCCGCCGGGTGACCCGGGGATCGAATCACGGCTGGAGCGCCTACGAGGGTTCTCATCCCTTTCGTCTCACCAATGAGCTGGCTGGTCCGAACGCGGAACTGACCACCCCGATCTGGGAGCATCCCCACACCGAGATGCGCTCCATTATCGGCGGCTGCTTTTACCGTGGCACCCGCTTTCCGGAACTGAAAGGGCGCTACGTCTACGGTTGCTATTTCACCAGGAAACTCTGGTCACTGGCGTGGGATGACATGGCCAAGCAGGCTTCCGATGCCCGGCGACTCGCCGATCTTGATCATGCGGTGGTTTCCTTTGCCGAAGACCGCGATGGGGAAATCCTCGTCGTCACCCACGATGGCCCCATCTACCGCCTGGATCGGGCGCCGACCACGAATCCGACACCGATCCCCGCCACTCTGAGTGCGACCGGTCTTTTCTCCGAAACCGCCTCCCTTCAGCCCGCGCCGGGAGTGCGCCCCTACGCGATCAACGCGGAAGCGTGGGCCGACGGCGCCGAGGTGGTCCGACATTTCGCGGTGGCGCCTGGCGACGGCATTCTCGCCCGATCCGGCGAAAACGAACGGAAAAGTTGGCAGATGTCCGATGGCGGCGCGTTTGCCCGGACCATTCGCCAGAAGGTTGGCGATTCCGACGCCTTCGTCCGTCTCGAAACCCAGGTCATGCACAAGGATCACGGCGAATGGAAATTCCTGACCTATCGCTGGCGAGCCGACCAGTCCGATGCCGATCTGGTTCCCGATTCCGGCGAGACTCAACCCTGTCAGGTCGGCGACCATACCCTGTCACATCGATTTCCCGGCCGCGCCGAATGCGCCGCCTGCCACACCCAGCGTTCCTTTTTTGCCCTCGCCTTCAGCACCGAGCAGCTCCAGCGCGAGGAACAAATCGCGGATTTCGTCGCCGCCGGTCTTTTCCGAAAAGGCCAGGAACCGCGGCCGGAGCAGTTTCCGGCTCTCACCGACCCCCACGCTTCGACGGCTTCGCTCGACGCCCGGGCTCGCGCCTATCTGCACGTCAATTGCGCCCATTGCCACCGTGAAACCGGGCTCGGCGGACGTGCCCAGTTCCAGTTGCTCCACTGGCTGGACCTTGCCGAGACCGGTGCGGTGAACGCGCGGCCGCTCGTGGGTCTGCCCGGCATCGGAGAAAACGGACGCGTCATCGCCCCGGGCCATCCCGAACTCAGCGAAATCGTCCGCCGCATGGCCACCCGCGGTCCCAACCAGATGCCTTTGATCGGCAGCGACGAGGTCGACAAGGAAGGCCTGTCCCTGGTGCGCGAATGGATTTCTTCCTTGCCCGAAGCCCAAGTTTCCGCGAAATCGCCCGACCAGAAATGAAAAACAGATCCCTGATCCTCCCCCTTCTCGCAATCGTTCTCCACCTGCCAGATGGACTGCGAGCCGCCGACGGCTTTGCCTGGAAGGACACGCCAGGGAAATACACCGACCTGACGTTCGACGGTAAGCCGGTCGCCCGCTACGTCTACGAACGCATCGATTTTTCCTCTCCCGAACGCCGGGAGGAGACCTACAAGCCGTTTCACCACGTCTACGATGCCGCGGGAGAGAATTTCATCACCAAGGGCCCCGGCGGAAAATTCACCCACCACCGCGGGATCTACTTCGGTTTCTCCAAGTGCCGATTCTCCAAGGACGGCAAGGAAATCAGCGTCGATACCTGGCACTGCAAACCCGGCAAGGGCGATCAACCCGGTGCCCACCAGACCCACGAGGAGGTGCTGAAGCAGGAGGCGGGCGCCGATGCCGCCGTGCAACGGGTTCGCATTCACTGGCACGACAACGACGGCGACGTCTTCGTGGTCGAGGAACGTCAGCTGACGTTTTCCAAAAGCGACGATGGCTCGCTCGTGGTCGATTTCACCTCCACCCTGACGCCGGTAGTCGACAAGGTCACGCTCGACGGCGATCCCCAGCACGCCGGCTTTCAGTTCCGCGCCTCCAACGAGGTCGCCGAGTCGACCGCCAAGCGGACCTACTACATCCGACCCGGAACCGGAAAGGCGCCGGCGGGCCAGACCATCAACTGGAGTGACAAGAACGATACCGAAGCCACCCGCGATCTGCCGTGGAAAGCGATGAGTTTCGTGGTCAACGGCGACGAACGCTACACGACCGTCTACCTCGATCATCCCGACAATCCCAAGCCCGCCCGCTACAGCGAGCGCGACTACGGTCGATTCGGCTCGTATTTCGTGAAGGAAATCACTCCGGACTCACCGCTCACGGTCAAATACCGCCTTGTGATCGGCGAAGGCGAGCGGACGATGGAGGCATGCGAAGCATTGAGCCACGAATTCATCGGAAAGTGAGCGTTTCCGCCTTTTCGAGGAACCGCCATTTCCTCGTCGCGCTGATCGTGGCGCTCGCTGTTCCCGGGCTGCGGGGCGCTCCCCTGGAGATTTTCGAGGGAGCCACCCTCGTCGAAACCGAATACAACGACGCCGACAGTTTCCGGATCAAGCTCCCGGAAAGGGACAGCGAGGAAGTCATTCGGCTGTATTTCGTCGACAGTCCTGAAACGAGTTTCGACACGGAATCGGACCGGCGACGCGTGTTGGAGCAGTCCCGCTATTTCGGTCTCGATGACGCTCGTCAGGTCATCGTTTTCGGCAAAGAAGCCGGGGAATTCGTCGCGGAGAAGCTGAAAAAACCGTTCACGGTGCACACGGCGTTCGCCCGCGCGCAGGGGCGATCGCGAAAACCGCGAATCTATGCCATGGTCGAGACCGCCGATGGAGAGGATCTCGCCAAACTGCTGGTGGAAAACGGCTACGCTCGTTCCCGGGGCATCGGTCGTCAGCTCCCCGGCGGCACGACCGCGGACGAGTATACCGCCTTTCTCACCGATCTCGAAATGGTCGCGGCGATCAAGAAAAAGGGCATCTGGTCGGCCACCGATGCCGAGTCGATCGCGGATCTTCGCAGGAAACAGCGCGAGGAAGATCGCGAATTGAACGAAGCTCTGAGATTCGGGGTGTTTTCTTCCGTCAGCGAGGAATCCCCACTCTCTCTGAACGAAGCCTCGGCGGAAGAGCTTCAGCAATTGCAGGGAATTGGCCAGGAACTGGCCGATCGCATCACCGCAGCCCGTCCTTTCGGATCCGTGGATGAATTGCTGCGAGTGAAGGGCATTGGCGAGGCCACCCTGACGAAGATTCGCCCCTT
>JAGRPB010000239.1 GCA_020439945.1 Verrucomicrobiia bacterium | reverse complement strand
GTGTTTTCGGTCGCATTGTCGCCGTCCAGTGGCCATCTGGCGGCTGCGATTTTTCTTTTTTCGCCCTAAAATCTCACACCCGGCGGCGTTTCCGCTTCAGGTGCAGCTGAGCCATCGACTTCTGGATCGCCGCCTGCACGGTGGCGATTTCTTCGTCACCCAGATGATTGGCTTTTAACGCCGCCTCTGCCCGCTCGAGGGCTTCGGTTACCGCGGCTTCGTCGATGTCGGCTTCGCCCACCGCCATGTCGGTCAACACGGCGACGGATTTGCCGGTGATTTCCACCACGCCTTCACCAACCGCGAGTTCATACTCGTGGCCACCCTTCGTGTAGCGAAGCTCACCCGGCGTCAGCGTGGTGATCAGGTCGGCGTGGTTTTCCAGGACACCCATCTCGCCTTCGATTCCCGGCAAGACCACCAGGTCGACAACGTCGGAGAAAGTTCGTTTCTCCGGAGTGACGATTTCGAGTCGCATGCCCATGACGAAAACGAGAGAGGTCTGAAGATTAGAGTCGCAGCCGGATTATTTCTCGACCGAGTCGATGCCGCCCTTCATGTAGAAGTTCCCTTCGGGCACGTCATCGTGCTTGCCGTCGAGAATTTCCCGGAAGCCCTTGACCGTATCGGCCACGGAAACGTAAACGCCGGGCGTGCCGGTGAACACTTCGGCCACGTGGAACGGCTGGCTGAGGAAACGCTGAATCTTACGAGCGCGGAACACGGTCAGCTTGTCGTCGGGACTCAGTTCGTCCATCCCGAGAATGGCGATGATGTCCTGCAGATCCTTGTATCGCTGAAGCACGTTCTGGACGCCGCGGGCGACCGCGTAGTGATCGTCGCCGACGATGTCGGGAGCGAGCGCCTTCGAGGTCGAGGCGAGAGGATCCACCGCCGGATAAATTCCAAGTTCGGCCAGGGAACGCTCCAGCACGACCGTCGAGTCGAGGTGGGCGAAAGTGTTGGCCGGGGCGGGGTCGGTCAAGTCATCCGCCGGCACGTAAACCGCCTGGAACGAGGTGATCGATCCCTTGTTGGTGGAGGTGATTCGCTCCTGCAACTGGGCCATTTCGGAGGCAAGCGTGGGCTGGTAACCCACCGCCGACGGCGTGCGGCCGAGCAGCGCGGACACTTCGGAACCGGCCTGCGAGAAACGGAAGATGTTGTCGACGAAGAGCAGCACGTCCTGGTTCTTCTCGTCACGGAAATACTCGGCCATCGCCAGCGCGGACAGGGCCACGCGGAGACGGGCGCCCGGAGGCTCGTTCATCTGACCGTAGACCAGCGCCACTTTCGAGTTGGAGATGTTCTCCTGGTCGATAACGCCGGCTTCGCTCATTTCCCAGTAAAGGTCGTTCCCCTCACGGGTCCGCTCACCCACCCCCGCGAACAGCGAGTAACCACCGTGCTGCTTGGCGATGTTGTTGATGAGCTCCATGATGACGACCGTCTT
Organism: Verrucomicrobiia bacterium; assembly: GCA_020439945.1. Taxonomy (GTDB): domain Bacteria; phylum Verrucomicrobiota; class Verrucomicrobiia; order Verrucomicrobiales; family DEV007; genus JAEUHH01. Next base: position 4,844 of record JAGRPB010000239.1, on the reverse strand, counting down.
GCCCACACCGGCACCACCGAAGGCGCCGACCTTACCACCCTTGGTGAAAGGGCAGATGAGGTCGATGACCTTGATCCCGGTTTCGAGGATCTCGGCCGAGGTGGACTGATCGGTCAGCGAGGGAGCGGGTCGGTGAATCGGGTAGAACTTGGTCGCTTTGACGTCGCCCTTTTCGTCCACCGCGTCGCCGGTCACGTTGAAGATACGACCCAGAACGCCTTCACCCACGGGCACGGAAATCGGTGCTCCAGTGTCGGTGATCTTCATGCCACGCTTGAGACCTTCCGTGGTCGACATGGCAACTGCACGGACCCAGCCATCACCGAGGTGCTGCTGCACTTCCAGCGTCAGCTTGGAAGCCGATCCGTAGAGTTCGTATTCCACCGTCAGCGCGTTGTAGATGGCCGGCAGTTTTTCGGCATCGGAAAAGTCGGCGTCGATCACCGGTCCGATTACCTGAACGATTTTCCCTTCGTTGCTCATGGCGTCTGTTTCCTGTCTTGAACTTGAGTCTTAATGGAGGTCTGAAAAATAAAATGGCGATGGCGGAGTCGAATTATTCGAGCGCCTTCATGGCCGTCGTGATTTCGAGCAGCTCGTTGGTGATGGCCGCCTGACGCTGCTTGTTGTATTCGAGCGTGAGATCCTTGATGATCTGCTTGGCGTTGTCTGTAGCGCTCTTCATGGCCACCATCCGCGAGCTGTGTTCGGACGCCCGGGACTCCAGCAGCATCTGGAAGACCTGGTTGTTCACATATTGCGGCAGCACCGTGTTGAGGACCGAGGAAATGCCCGGCTCGAAAATGTAACCACCCCCGCTGGGCGAGCCCTCCTGGGCGGGCGCCCCGGGCTCGCTCTCGCCTCCCATGCCGACGAAATCCTTTTCGCGGCCGAGGTCAATGGGGCTGATCGGGAGCAACTGCTCCAGCGTAGGCTCCTGCTTGATGGTGTTGATGAAATTGGTGAACGCGACTTTCACGCTGGAGTAGCCACCTTCGAGGAACTTCTCCATCACGAACTTCGACACCTGTTTCGAATCGGCGAACACCACCGGATCCTTGACGTGGAAATCGGCGAGCAGATCCCGCTTGGTGCGGGCAAGAAAGTTGCGCCCTTTGATCCCCACCGTGACGTAGGTGGCATCCGGGGACGCTTTTTCCGCCATCATGCGGAGCAGGTTGGTGTTCAGCGCACCGCAGAGTCCCTTATCGGTCGTGATAAGAAGAATCATTTCCCGCCCACCTTCAGGAACCTGGAGGAGCGGGTGGGCATCCTCGTCGGTCTGGGCCTTCAGATTGACCAGCACCTGGTTGAGCAACTCCGCGTAGCCGCGCCCCTGGACCGCCTGGTCCTGGGCGCGCTTCATCTTCGACGCCGCCACCAACTGCATCGCCCGGGTGATCTGGGCGGTGTTTTTGATCGACTTGATGCGCCGACGGATGTCTCGGAGATTGGCCATCTAAGAGGGTCTGGTCAGTGATTCAACTGGGTCAAATTGACTGGCTGGCAACCGAGGGTTCTCCTCAGGCTTTGTAACTGCCCTTGAAGTCTTCCAGAGCGGACTTCAATTCAGAAACGATCTCGTCGGTCAGGGCCTTTTCTTCGCTGATCTTGGCCATGAGGGCGTCCTTGCGGGTGGTCAGGTATTCCTGGAGCTTTTCCTGGCAATCCTTCACCTTGTCGACGGCCACGTCGTCGAAGTAGCCGTTCTGCATGGCGTAGAGCTGCGCGACCTGAACTTCCAACGGCAGCGGCGAGTATTGCGGCTGCTTGAAAAGTTCCACGATGCGTTGACCGCGCTCGATGAGCTTCTTGGTCTTATCATCGAGGTCGGAACCGAACTGGGCGAAGGCCTGCATTTCGCGGAACTGCGCCAGGTCCAGCTTGGTCGTGCCGGACACCTTCTTGATGGCCTTGGTCTGAGCGGCGGAACCGACTCGGCTCACGGAGAGACCCACGGAAATCGCGGGTCGAATCCCCTGGTAGAAAAGGTCCGTTTCCAGGTAGATCTGACCGTCGGTGATGGAAATGACGTTCGTCGGAATGTAGGCCGACACGTCACCGGCCTGGGTTTCAATGATCGGCAGCGCCGTCAGCGAACCGCCGCCGTTTTTCTCGTTGAGACGAGCGGAACGTTCGAGGAGGCGGCTGTGCAGGTAGAAAACGTCTCCGGGATACGCCTCACGACCGGAAGGACGGCGCAGCACCAGCGACACCTGGCGATAGGCCACGGCGTGCTTGGAAAGGTCATCGAACACGATCAGCGCATCCATCCCGTTGTCCATGAACCACTCACCCATGGCGCAACCGGCATAAGGAGCCAGATACTGGTTGGTGGCGGTGTCGGAAGCGGAAGCCGAGACGACGACGGTGTAGTCCATGGCGCCCGCCTCTTCGAGAGTGGAGATGGTCCGGGCGACATTGGAAAGCTTCTGACCGACCGCAACGTAGATGCAGTAAAGCGGGCGGTGATCCTTGAGGCGACCTTCCTCGGCGGCGCGGTTCTGATTGGCCTGAGAAATGATGGTGTCGACCGCGATCGTGGTCTTACCGGTGGCACGGTCACCAATGATCAACTCACGCTGACCGCGACCGATCGGAATCATCGCATCGACCGCCATGATACCCGTCTGCACCGGCTGAGAAACGGACTGCCGGGGAATGATGCCGGGGGCGATTTTTTCGACCGGATAAGAATCTTCGGCGGAGATGTCGCCTTTGCCGTCGATAGGCTGACCGAGCGCGTTGACCACGCGACCGAGCATCGCCTTGCCGACGGGGACCTGAAGGAGCTTTCCGGTGGTGCGAACTTCGTCGCCTTCCTTGATGTCGAGACCTTCGCCGAGCAACACGCAGCCGACTTCGGTTTCTTCGAGGTTGAGCGCGAGACCGTAGAGGCCGCCGGGGAATTCGATCATCTCGTTGAGCATGACGTCGCTGAGGCCCTCGACCTTGGCGACGCCGTCACCGATTTCACGCACCACACCGACATTGGACTTCGAGACCGAGGTCTTGAGGCCGGCGATTTCAGATTCCAGTTCCTGGAGGATATTACTCATGGCTCTTCGTCCGTTGAATCGTTCGTTCTTTTAAATGGGGTCAATTCGGCGCTTCGCGCTTTTTCAGCCGATCCGTTCTTTCAATCTTTCGAGACGGCCTTTCACGCTGCCGTCCCACACATCACTGCCGACGCGAACTCGCATTCCGCCGATGAGAGCGGGATTCACTTTGTATTCCACCGTCAGCTTCCCGTCGTATTTCTTCTGTAGATCAAATTCGACCGTGCTCCGGGTTTCATCCGCCAGCGTGACCGCGCTCTCGACGATGGCGTGATGTTTTTCCAATTCCAGCCTGACCAGTCGTCCGTAGGCGGCGATCATGCCCAGGTAGCCGCGTGGCTTTTCCTCTTTCAATCGAGCCACCACCTTGCGCACCACGCCACCGTCCACCCGGCCATCCTTGACCGTGGCTTTCATCAGTTGGCGGGCGACGCGCCGGGCTTCCTTGCTGATTTTCATGAGAGGCGGTTAGGCGGAGCGTGGGAAAAATTTCAAATCAGAGAGCCACCTGGCCGGCGACTTCCTCGTTGATGCGGGCCTGGTCCTTGTCGTCCAGCACCTTGCCAGTCACTTTGCCGGTGGTGTCGATGACGAGACGGCCGAAATCGCGTTTCAGATCGGCCATGAGGCGTTCGTGATCGAGCTTCGAAGCTTCTCTCGCCTTGGCGATGATCTTCTCGGCTTCCGAGATGGCTTCCTGCGTTTTCTGTTCGCGCAGGGCGGAGGCACTTTCACGGGCTTCCGAAATCATCTTTTCCGCCTTGGTATTGGCTTCGTCGAGCATGCCCTGCACTTTGCTTTCGGCCTGCTCGAGCTGCTCGCGGATTTTCACGAGATCCGATTCACCGGCCTCGATGCGCTTGCGGCGCTCCTCCAGCATGGCCAGCACGGGCCCGAAGGCGTATTTCTTAAGGATGATGTAAACCACCAAGATGATGAACACCTGAGCGACGAACGCCGGGAAATTGATGCCGAAATTCTGGAGGATTTCCATGACTGCTTGAGCTGAGATGAAGGGATCGCCTGGATCGAAAAAAGGCCTGTCAAGTCACCCGCGGGGCGCCCGGCGAAACACCGGACGCTCCGCGAGTAAAATCGTTACTTGCCGAGGGCGAATGCCGCCACCAGCGCGTAAATCGCAATCGCCTCAGCGAAGGCCATTCCGAGAATGCCGATGGTCAGGATCTTACCCATCGCGGTGGGGTTACGACCGACAGCCTGAGCCGCAGCCATCCCGACGAGACCGACGCCGATACCGGCACCGGCACCAGCGAGGCCGAGCGCGAGAGGCACGTTGGCAGTCGCCGTCGCGGCCGCTTCACCAGCAGCAGCACCCGTTTCCGCGAGGAGAGGGAGTAGTTCGATCATGGTTTTAACCTTTCTTCGTTTTCGTTACTTGCGTTTTGTCTTGCTCGCCGCCGCCCACACCTTGCGCATGGTCCCGACGACAAAAGTGGCGTTCAAAAAAATTCTCCGTCAGTGCTCCTCTTCGTCGTGCGCCGTTGAGAGCTGCACGTAAACGGCGCAAAGCAAAGTGAATACGATGGCCTGGACCAGACCGACGAGGATTTCCATGAAATAGAAGGGAATCGGGAGAATCAGCCGGGAAATGAAGGCCGGCACGCCCTCAAGTCCCATCACACTTCCGAGCTCACCCATCATGTGGAGCAGCGTTTCTCCGGCGAAAATGTTCCCGAACAATCGGAAGGACAACGAGATCGGACGGAACACGATCGAAACGACTTCAATGATTCCGACAATGAAAAAGATGACCGCCATAAGCAT
>JAGRPB010000238.1 GCA_020439945.1 Verrucomicrobiia bacterium | reverse complement strand
CGTTCCCATGGCTGGGTATCCCGCCAAATCACGCGATCATTCGTCCCGATTGGACGAGAAAAAATGGTGTTTCGACCCCCGGCCCTGAAGGACCGGGCCATCAATAGTTTGTCCCGATGGGACAAAGGGGTGGCTTGGCGGAACCGTTCTCTTGGAGTGTTTTCGGTCGCATTGTCGCCGTCCAGTAGCCATCTGGCGGTTACGATTTTTCTTTTTGCGCTCTAGAGCTCCGAACCCAACAAAAAAACAGGCCGCCTCCCGCGACGGGAAACGGCCTGAATGAAAAAATCGTGGGCCTTTTCAGAAAGGCGCCGGCTTACTCGTTGCCGTCGTTGCCGATGGCCTCGACCGGGCAGCCCTCCATGGCTTCTTCGCAGAGCGCCATTTCGTCGTCACCCTCGGGCTGCTTGTAGACGTAGGAATAGCCCCCGTCATCATTCCGAGTGAAATTGTCGGGAGCAGTTTCTCGGCAAAGGTCACAATCGATGCACTGGTCATCGACATAGAAAGCTCCCTTGGTGTTGTCTTCGTAGCGGTTTTCGAGATCGGCCATGGTTTTGGAAGGGTATGGTATTGCTGGAGAAGCTGCGGTGCGGACAGTATTGGGAAATGTTGACCTTGCAACTCCATTTTTCAGCAGATTCCGGGCCATTCCCTCAGTGGGAGCGGGTTGAGAACCCTGTTCCCCTCTTGTTCCACCCCTCTCCGCGTCTCTGCGCGAGTCTCTCATATCGCCTTCTCACCCAAGATTTCACTGGCATCGGTCGCTCCCCCGTTCATGATTGACAGTCTGGCCCGTCAGCGCACCATCTGCCGGCCGCCCATCCCCTCGTTGATATCATGAGCCAAGAATCACACGCCCCCTCCTCCATTCCCTCGGGCACGGACTCCGAACGCGTCATTCCCCGCGAGGGCTGGCACGTCATTCATCTTTTCTACCAGATCGACCGCGCCAACTGGTCGATGCTCTCGGACGAGGAACAGCTGGAGGCAAAGACGGATCTGACCGCGCTCATTCAGGACATTCGCTCGGCCGATTCCACCCAGTTGCTGGCATTCAGCATGGTCACGCCCAAGTCGGACATCGCCTTCATGCTGCTGACCGATTGCCTGCACAAGGCCAACGAGTTCGAGAAGAAACTCACCCTCTCCCTTGGTCCGGACATTCTCACCCCGGTCTACAGCTACCTGTCGATGACAGAGCTGAGCGAGTACACCACCACCGAAGAGCAATACGCCGACCAGATCGTCGCCGAGGATGGCGTGGAACGGGACGGTGACGAATTCAACGCCAAGATCGAGGAATTCCGCACCCGGATGAAGAAATACAACGCCGACCGGCTCTACCCGAACATGCCGGACTGGCCCGTGTTCTGTTTCTACAATATGTCCAAGCGACGCAACGAGAACGACAACTGGTTCGCCCTCGATTTCCCGGAACGCCGCCGCCTCATGCTCGGCCACGCCAAGACCGGCCGCACCTACGCCGGCCGCGTCCGCCAGCTCATCACCGGGTCCACCGGTCTCGACGAGGCCGAATGGGGCGTGACGCTGTTTGCCCACAACTCTCAGGATATCAAGGAGATCGTCTATGAAATGCGTTTCGACGAGGCCAGCGCTCGCTTCGGAGAATTCGGCGATTTCTACATCGGGCTGCAGGTGCCGCTCGATGAATTGTTCCGCCGCATCCAGATCTGACCCGGGATCGGACTCTCGATGGTAATCTTTTTCAAAAAAAGGAGAAGCTTGCCACCGGAGATTCGATAGGATATTCGGAGTCACGGTCTCCGTTTCGCCCAGCCTTTTTACAGCGCCACTCCCAGAGGCACCTCGATTGTGAGTGACCTCCCCAACAAATTATTTTAAAAACTTTAGTCAACGAAACCGAACACTCGCCATGTCTGAAAAAACGATCGATTCGCCCCAGGAAAATGCCGCCGATTCCGGCAAAGGACCGAAATACCCCGGCATCCGCATCACCTGCAATGGCAACACGCTGGTCGCGAAATACGTGGAGACCCGGATCACCGAAGGCGGCGTCTTCTACCCGATCACTCCATCGACGGAAGGCGGCGAACTCTATCAGCAAAGCTACGCCATGGGCGAGCTGGACGTGTGGGGCAATCAGAAGGTCGCCATCGAGACCGAGGGCGAGCACGCCGCCCAGGGTGGCGCCACCGCGCTAGCGGTGACCGGTCGCCGGGTCGTCAATTTCACCTCCGGCCAGGGCCTCGCCTACGCCATGGAGCAGTACTATCACGCTCCCGGCAAGTGCTCCACCATGGTGCTGGAAGTCGGCGCCCGCGCCCTCACCAAGCACGCGCTCAACGTCCACTGCGGCCACGATGACATCTACGCCGCGCTCGATACCGGTTGGACCATTCTTTTCGCCAAGGATGCGCAGCAGGCCGCCGACCAGGCGATCATTCTCCGCAAGGTTTCCGAGAAGGCGCTCAATCCCGGCATGAACGTCCAGGACGGCATGCTGACGACTCACTCCGAGCGCGCCTGGCTGATGCCGGAAGCGGAATTTCTCCGGGAATTCCTCGGCGATCCCCGCGACATCGTGGAGTGCCCCACCGACGCTCAGCGCGAACTGTTCGGACCACGCCGCCGCCGGGTGCCCGCCATGATGGACCTGAAAAATCCGATCCTCCTCGGCCCGGTCCAGAACCAGGAGCACCACATGAACGGCGTGGTCGCTCGCCGCAACAACTGGAACGAGCCCATCCTCGGTTTCCTCCAGGAAACCTTCCAGGAGTTCGGCGACCTGACCGGGCGCCGCTACGGGCTCATCGATGAATACAAGACCGAGGACGCCGACACCGTCTTCGTCTCGCTCGGCTGCGCCGCGGAGAACATCGAGGAAGCCTGCGACTACCTCCGCGACCAGCGCAACGCCAAGGTCGGCTCCATCCACATCAACGTCATCCGTCCCTTCCCCGAGGCCGCCATCGTCGAGGCCCTGCGCGGGAAAAAGAACGTGATCATCATCGAGCGCACCGACGAGGGCATGGCCGGAGACAACCCGCTCGGCCGCGACATCCGTGTCGCCCTCACCAAAGCCGCCGAAGCGCATCGCGGTGGCAACGTCAGCGTAGGTGCCATCGCTCCGGAAGACATGCCGCGCCTTTTCAATGGCAGCTACGGCATCGGTTCGCGCGACTTCCGGCCGGAGCACACTCTCGGCGCCTACGAATTCGCCACCGGCGCGACCGCCCGTCAGGACGGCAAGACCGCGGCCGACGGCGTGAACTACTTTACTCTCGGCGTCGAGCATCCCTACGCCGTCATTTCCAAGGATACCCCGTCCCTGCTGCCCGACGGCGCCATCGCCGCCCGCTTCCACTCCATCGGTGGCTGGGGCATGATCACCACCGGGAAAAACCTCGGCGAGATCGTCGGTGAGTTCGGCCAGATGCTGAAGGAGGAATCCGGCGAGGAACGCCTCTTCGTCAACGCCAACCCGAAATACGGTTCCGAGAAAAAAGGCGCTCCGACCAACTACTACCTCGTCGCCGCCCCGCGCCCTGTGCGGGTGAACTGCGAGCTGAACCACGTGGACATCGTCCTCTGCTGCGACCCGAAGGCTTTCACCCACACCAACCCGCTCGCCGGTCTCAAGAAAGGCGGCGCCCTGGTCTGGGAATCGTCCGAAGCGCCGGAGATGGCGTGGAAGCGCATCCCGAAAAAGTATCGCGATTTCGTGAAGGAAAACGGGATTCGCGTCTTCATCCTGCCCGGCTTCGAGATCGCCCGCAACGCGACGAACCGGCCCGACCTGCAACTCCGCATGCAGGGGAACTCCTTCCTCGGGGGCTTCTTCAAGGTCTCGCCCTTCTTCCAGACCTTCGGCATCGACGAGTCGAAATTCGATGAGGTCGTCCGCGCCCAGTACGAGCGCAAGTTCGGCCGATTCGGCGAAGCCGTGGTCGAGTCCAACATGAAGGTCATGCGCGACGGCTACGACCGCGTGCAGGAAATCGTCTACGGCGATCTTGAAGACGAGGACCGCTCCAACATGCGCCTCGCTCCCATGATGCCCGAGGGCGAGCACACCATCCTTCCCACCGCCGGCTGCGGCTATTCCGGGCTGAAGAATTTCGACGCGCCCACCGACCAGAACGCCAAGGCGCCCGTGCAGACGCTGTCGAAGTTCGACGGCGAATTCCGCAACGGCCTCGGCTATCACCAGCCCGCAGGCGCGCTCGCCTCCGTCGGCGTCATGGCCGCCGGCACCGGCGCCACCGCGTCGAAGTATGTAGCCCGCCGCGAGACACCGCTCTACATTCCCGAGAACTGCACCCAGTGCATGGAGTGCATCACCGCCTGCCCCGACACGGCCTTGCCGAACACCGCGCAGGAGGTGTCCACCATCCTCGCCACCGCCGTCCGCAACTACGTCGCCGATCCCGAACAGCAGAAGCTGATGCTCGCCCAGATGCCCGGCGTCGAGGAACGCGCCCGCGAAAAGATGGGTGCCGCCTCCGACGCCAAGGAAGCGCTGCCGTTCAAGGACATCATCAAAGAGGAAGTCGCCGCGCTGAACGGCGGCATCTCCGAGGACGCCAAGGCGCAGTTCAACGGCATCCTCGATCTCGTGCCCGTCGCCTACACCAAGGTGCCGGCCATCTTCAAGTCGGTCGAAAAGAAGAAGCCTGGCGAAGGCGGTGTCTTCTCCATCTTCGTCAGCGATCTCTGCAAGGGCTGCGGCGAATGCGTCGAGCAGTGCGGCGACCACGGCGCTCTCGTCATGGTTCCCGATACCGAGGAGCTGAACTACCGCCTCACCAGCGCCCAGATCTTCTCGCGTCTCCTGCCCGATACGCCTCAGAAATACCTCGGTCTCTACAATGACGACGCGCCCGAGGATTCTCGTCCCGCCGCGCTGCGGAATCACCTCATGGTGCGCCGCAACTACGAAGCCCTCGTCTCCGGCGATGGCGCCTGCGCCGGTTGCGGTGAGAAATCCATCCTCCGCGCCATCGCCTCTGTCACCGAGGCCTACATGCGCCCCATGTATCACCGGAAGGCCGACCGCCTCCTCGCCTTTGCCGACCGTCTCGAAGCCGACGGCGCCGCCAAGCTGGCCGAATTGAAGGCCGGTGACGAAGCTGAATACGAACTCTTCAAGCGGGCCGTGGCCCACATCCTGATGGGACTCGGCGGCGAGAACGACGACGACACCCGCAAGCGGATGGCCGAGAACGGCCCCATCTCCGACGAGGACATCGTCTCCGCGATCGCTTCAGTTCTCCGCGTCGATGCCTTTAACCACAAGCAGCTTCAGTCCACTGATGGACGCCTCGCCAACGGGATGAGCACCATGTTCATGGGCGCGTCCACCGGCTGCAACACGGTCTACGGCTCTACCCCGCCGTCGAATCCGCATCCCTATCCGTGGATGAACTCCCTCTTCCAGGATGGTCCCACCATTTCTTGGCTCCTCGGCGAGAGCCACATGCTGCAGCACGCCCGCCGCAGCGTCGCTCCCGAGCGTTTGGCCAAGGCCCTGCTCGGCGAACAGAGCGCGACCGATTCCGGCAGCGGTGTCATCGACGAGGGCGGCTACTGGACGCTCACCCACCTCACCGAGGTCGATATGAGCGACCAGGAAATCAAGGAATTGCCCAAGGTCTGGATCGTCGGTGGCGACGGCGCCCTCGGTGACATCGGTTTCCAAAATCTCAGCAAGGTCATCCTGCAGAACCGTCCCAACGTTAAGGGCATCATGCTCGACACCCAGGTCTACTCGAACACCGGCGGCCAGAACTCCGACAGCTCGAACATGATGGGTGGCTACGACATGAACCAGTATGGCAAGGCCAGCCAGGGTAAGCTTAACGAGAAGAAGAACGTCGCCGAGATCCTCACCAGCGGACACGGCAGCCCCTACATCGCGCAGGTCTCCATGGCCAATGCCGCCAAGCTTTACCAGAGCATCCTCGAAGGGCTCGAGTATCGCGGCACCGCCTTCTTCCAGAGCTACACCACCTGCCAGCCCGAGCACGGCGTGGCCGACGACATGTCCGCCCACCAGGCCAAGCTGGCCCGCGACAGCCGCGGCATGCCCGAGTTCGTTTACAATCCACAGGGCGGTGAAACCTCCCAGGAATGCTTCGAGCTGAAGGGCAATCCAAACCTCGATCGCGACTGGTATCAGGCCGCCGACAGCGAGAAGAACAAGTACAGCTACACCGTCGCCCACTGGGCCACCACCGAGGCCCGCTTCCGCAAGCACCTCAAGGCAATCAAGGAAGAGGAAGCCGCCGACTTCATCGCCCTCGACGACATGCTGCCGCTCATCACCCAGGACGACGTCGTGAAACGCCGCGTC
>JAGRPB010000237.1 GCA_020439945.1 Verrucomicrobiia bacterium | reverse complement strand
GGCCCGATCCTTGGTCCCGGGTTTCTTTCCCACGGTCGCGGCGCCGATGCTTTCCTCGCTCAGGCGGTCGTTTGTCGGCGTGCGCTCCGTAACACAGCTGCTGAGGCACATTCCGAAAAGGGAAAGGGAAAGGATCGCGATTACCTTCATACGGATCAGTTCACCGTCAATCCGGGAATACCGCAAGCACAAACGCCGGACCGCTTGGATCTCCCACAAAAAAAAACCGGGAAGCGCCTGGCGCCTCCCGGTTTTCCAAAATTGAAGCAATTGGAGGGAAGAGATCTCAGTAGCGATCGTGATAACGCTCGTCGTGGCGACCGTCATCGTATCCGCGATCATACTGCTTTTCACTGGCATCGCCAATGAGCGCTCCTGAGAGACCGCCAACCGCGGCGCCGATGAGAGCGCCCTGACCGGCGTTGCCGGATTGGTTGCCAATGATCGCCCCCGCACCCGCGCCGATCCCGGCGCCGATGCCCGCGCCCTGTTGGGTCGGGGTGCAACTGGTGAAAGAGAAGGAAGCCGCGGCGATGCCGCAGATGGCCAGCTTGGTGAAGGTGAGTTTCATATCGATGGGAAGATTCAAGGATGGGTAGACGGACTTCAACACAAATCTATTCGAGAAAAGGTCGGAAATTCATCACCATCCGCGAATTTTTCGTCACCGGAGCCCCGGCGGCGCTCCATACCCGACGAAGACGGATCGCGAACCTTTCGCGGGAATCTGAAAATCGAAGACGCTGACGCCATGAATTCGGAGCCCCCGATATCTCCTGCCGCTGCTGGCGCCAAAGATGACCGGCTTTCCGTCCTTCCTGGAGGTGCCCAGATAAATCATGACGTGGGAAATCGCGTCGTCCCCTTTCCCCGTGTCGTAGGTGCCCGACCAGAACAACAGATCGCCGGGCTCCAAAGAGTCAAAGCGCCTGTCATCCATGGATTGAACCTCGGGACCACAGCGATGCAGATTCCCGGCTTCTTCCACCCAGGCGAACATGGCCCGGGAAGAACGCGGCGCACCGATTTCGAGATCTTGGAGCACCCGGTAGACCGTGCCCGAGCAATCCATGCCTCCTTGTGATGGAGAATGAGATCCGAATTGATACCCCAATTTCCGCTCGGTCAGAGCGAGCGCCGATTCGATCAGGTCCCGGATCCGCCGAGGCTGGTTCGGGAACTCCACCAGGTCCCCGGCCCTGAGACTGGCGACCCCCACCTCGGCGGGGGTGTCGGACAGAACCGTCGAGAGACAACCCAGGAACCCCAGCAAGATCCCCACCGACATCCGCTGCGCCGAAGCAAAGGCGATCGCCAATCGGAACTTCGATCCTGCTGGATTCCAAAAACTCATCGCCAAAGCTACCGCAGCGAGACCCGGGCGGCAATGCGATGAGCCAAAAGAGGGAATGCTGGGAAATCAGATCGCCGCTTCCATCGCCGACTCTTCGGTCGTTTCACTTTCGACCGCCCCGGCTTTCTCAAGCACGGTGCGGCAACCTTCGCCCACTCCCCCGATTTCGAGCGCATCTTCGCTCAAGCTCTTCAGGCAACAGGGATAGCAGGCGCGGAAAACCCCGCTGATTCCGGCAAAAAGAAGCCCGATGAAACAGCTGACGAACTCCAGGCTGATCAACCCGAAAACGAAGATGCCCACACCCACGACCAGACACGACCACGTCAGCGCCAGGGCGATCAGACGGCTCTCGTGATGTTTCTTGCAGAGTCCGACGTCTATCGTCTCCCGCTTTCCAAACCACGTCATCGGATTGGTCGGCTTGCGCAACTTCTTCCGGATCACCTTGGTGGCGGGGCGCCCGCATTTGACGCAGCATTCGGACGGCAGGACGGCGCCGTTTTCGAGTACCAGAGTTGACCCTCGAAACCTCAACACCGGGTGCTGATGGTGGGCAGACTCTCCGAACTCAATTGATTCCTCGAAGATTTCGTCATTCATTTTATCCTCCTGGGTTGGGTTCACTTCTCGACAAAACGGCAACGAGTTCCCGTTTCTTTCACGAAAAATCGTGGCCTCTCAGCTGATTGCCGCCATTACAAATTTGTAAAGAATTTGCAAAGGTCTGGCCGTTATCCTTTCCAGGGGATGCTTGATGCAACTGAGCAGGAGTCGTGCCTCACTGCAAATGGAAAACGCCCGATCCTGATTTGCGCGCTGGCCAAGCCCCCTTCGCTCGCTAGAATCGCGGGATGCAAGCCATCGGGATTTTCAAAACCGCCAACCAACACCTGGCCCGCGAGGGAGACAGCTGGTTTCTGCTGGAAAATTTTTCATTCGATCCACTGTTTCACGCCATTTCTCCCCTCGAATTCATTCGGGACGCGATTGCCAACTCCCCCATGGTGGAGGCTCCTCCGGTCGATCAGACCCCGTTTCTGGCGCCGCTCGAATCGCAGGAAGTCTGGGCCGCCGGCGTGACCTATTACCGGAGCCGCTCCGCCCGCATGGAGGAGGCGGAACAGGCGGGCGGAGACGTGTTTTACGACAAGGTCTACGAGGCACCCCGGCCCGAACTTTTCTTCAAAGCGACAGCGACCCGGGCCCGTGGACACTTGGCGGAAGTCGGCATTCGCGAGGATTCCACCTGGGATGTGCCGGAACCCGAGCTGACCCTGGCTTTCAACCGGGACGGCGTCCTGTTTGGCTTCACCATCGGCAATGACATGAGCAGTCGCTCGATCGAGGGGGAAAATCCGCTCTATCTGCCGCAGGCCAAGGTCTATACCGCTTCCTGCGCCCTGGGACCCGCTCTCTGGATTTGTGACGCGCCCGGCCCGGAAACAGCCATCCGACTCTCCATCTTTCGGGAGGGTGCCCTCGCTTTCTCCGGTGAGACGGAAGTCAGCCAGATCAAACGCGGCTTTGATGAACTTGCCGGATGGCTTTTCCGCCAGAATGAATTTCCCGATGGCGCCCTGCTCATGACCGGAACGGGGATCGTGCCCGATTCGGATTTCACCCTGGCACCCGGCGACGAAATCCGGATCGCCATCGACGGGCTCGGTGAATTGAGGAATTCCGTTGTCAGAGTCTGATTCCCGTTTCCCATTTACTCCCCGCGCACGCCTCTTCCCTCCATGGCTTCCAACGACCCGATTCTCGATTCCGGAAACGACGCGATCTACACGCTGAAAACCACCGCCCCGGGCCCGAAAGGAACCCTGCCGTTCTCCGAGGCACAGCTTCTGAGTCAGCCAAGCGGCAATCTGTTCGGATGGACGCAGAATGTGGGCATGGGCTGGTCGGCCGACAAGGTGGGCGGTGGCGACTATCTCATTCTCAGCACCCAGGGCGGAATCCGCCGCGAGAACGGCACGCCGGTGGCACTCGGCTATCACACCGGCCACTTCGAGGTCGGATTGTTGATGGAAGAGGCCGCTCAAGCCATCTCCAGTCTCGGCGGAGTTCCGTTCGCCGGCTTCGTCAGCGATCCCTGTGACGGCCGGACCCAGGGCACGGACGGGATGATGGATTCCCTGCCCTACCGGAATGACGCGGCAACCGTGATGAGGCGACTCATCCGCTCGCTCCCCACCCGGAAAGGCGTCGTCGGCGTGGCCACCTGCGACAAGGGGCTGCCCGCCATGATGATGGCGCTGGCGGGCACCCGCGACCTTCCCACCATCCTCATCCCAGGCGGCGTCACCTTGCTCAGCGAGGACACCGATGAGGATCTCGGTCGCATCCAGACCATCGGCGCCCGTTTTTCCCAGGGAGAGATCACCCGTGAATATGCCGCCGAGATGGGATGCAAAGCCTGCGGCTCACCCGGCGGGGGGTGCCAGTTCCTCGGGACTGCCGCCACCAGTCAGGTCATCGCCGAAGCACTCGGACTCACGCTTCCTCATGCGGCCCTCAGCCCGTCCGGCGCCGAAATCTGGCGCGATCTCGCGCGGCGTTCGGGTCTGGCGATCATGGACCTGGAGCGCCGAGGGTTGAAGTCTTCGGACATCCTCACGGACGGCGCGGTTCGCAATGCCCTTGCCGTTCATGCGGCGTTCGGCGGTTCGACCAACCTGATCATGCACCTTCCGGCCATCGCCCACCAGGCCGGATTGCGTCGTCCGGATGTCGACGATTGGCGGAGTTTCAACGCCAGGGTGCCTCGCCTCGTCGACGCCCTTCCCAATGGTCCTCGGCACTATGCGACGGTCCAGGTTTTCCTCGCCGGAGGCGTGCCGGAGGTGATGCTGCATCTCCGCGAAGCGGGAATGCTGGATCTCGAGGTCATGACTGCCTCGGGACGTACGGTGGGTGAAAACCTGGCTTGGTGGGAGCGATCGGATCGTCGCTCCCGGTTGCGTGAAAAGCTGACCCAACTCGATGGCATCAATCCAAATACGGTGATCATGTCTCCCGAGAAAGCTCGCGAAAACGGACTCACCAGCACGGTCACCTTTCCAGGAGGCAATCTCGCGCCCGAGGGCTCCGTCATCAAGAGCACGGCCATCGATCCGAGCAAGATCGACGCCGACGGTTGGTACCGGCACGAAGGTCCCGCCCGCGTTTTTGCCTCGGAACCGGAAGCCATCGCCGCCGTGAAGTCCACGGGCGACGATCGCATCCGTGAGGGCGATGTCATCGCACTGATCGGATACGGCCCCCTCGGATGCGGCATGCCCGAAACCGCTCAGCTCACCATCGCGCTGAAGCATCTCCCCTGGGGAAAAAACGTCGCCCTCATCACCGACGGTCGTTTTTCCGGCGTCTCCACCGGCGCCTGCGTCGGCCACGTATCACCCGAGGCCTGGGCCGGCGGGCCGATCGGCAAACTCCGCGAAGGCGACCGGGTCAGGATCGAGATCGACTGCCGGAACCTGACCGGTTCGATCGATTTCGTGGGCGATCCCGACGAACTGGCTGCCCGGGAGATGAATCCGAACCTCCAACCACTCCCCGGCGTTCCCGACGACACCCGACTCTGGGCGGCACTGCAGAACGTCAGCGGTGGGAGTTGGGGCGGCTGCGTCTACGATGTCGAGGCGATCATTCAGCGGCTGAATGGAACGGATTGAGCTCATCCGCCTGGATGAGCCATGTCTTCACCTCCAACTCCGCGCCGCCTCCGAAGGTTTTAGAGGCACCATAAGTTCAGCGCCTAACGAGACTCACACCGCAAAGTCACTCCAAATTTTCCCGATCCACGCCCGCCTTCCCGCTTGACCCCAGGGACTTCCCCTGCTCAAGCTAAACTCGCCCCGGCTCATGAATCTGCGCGATCAACTCAAGGACATTCTCCCCGACATTCTGCCCCGCAACCCGGCTCACGCCATCAAGGGAACGGAGCTGATCGAACTCGTCAAATACCGCCTCAAGCAGGGGTATTCCGACGCGACGCTTCGCTACCATTTTTCGATCATGTCGTGCGACCCGTCGTCGCCGATCGCCAAGGTCGAGCAGGGCCAGGGATACTATCTTCGCACCACCACGATCCATTCGTTGAACAGTGCCCGGAACCTGCTTGGCGCCAGCCAGGGCGTCCTGGGCGAGGAGTTCAGCCTCTCGGGCGGAGATCACGATCTCGCCATCGCGAGGGCGAACAAATTCCGGGCGGTGGTCAGCCGCTATTTTGAATCGATCCATCGTTTCCCGATGGCCTTCGAGCGGTCCTTTTCCGGCCCCAACGCCTCGGCCAACCGGTGGCGCTGCCCGGACATGGTCGCGGTGGAATGGCTGGTCGGCGAAGTCTCGGAGGACGGCGGTTTCGCCCTGAGTCCCCAGGCATTGGAAGTTCGCCGCCGACTCGGTGATTCGCCGATGCGGCTCACTTCGGTGAAATTGAAGCTGGAAACCAGCTACCTGACTTTGCGGGAAGATCTCTTCCAGGCCCTCAGCGCTTCCGGTTGGGCCAACAGCGCGGAAGTCATGGTCGCGGCGCCGATCGACGACGAACAGCTCGTTGAAGAGATTCGACAATTCTCGGCTCGCTACGGGGTCGGCGTCACCACCTTCGGCCTCGATGCCGACGTGCTCGATGACATGCCCGAGCCGGCCGCCGTTTCCAACCTGATGCCTCGCGAGTTCGAGGCCATTCAGAGCCTCTTTCGCCTGCGGCGAATCTCGTCATCCCGTGTGGTCGATCGTTTCGACTGGCAGCACATCGTCGATCAACGCGAGGATCAGCCCGATTTCGGCCTCCTCGATCACTGGCTCACCCAGTGTCTGGTCGAAGAGCGCGCAATTCCTGTCGAGGATTTCAAGGCATCCGTGGAGGAAGCCGCGGATGCCGACGGATCTCTCGTCGGCGAACAGGTGGCGTGACTGATTTCCGGTGACGGAAGTGGCCAGCTCGGAGAATTCGACTGAAGTCGAATTTACGTCACAACCGGCTCACATAATCGATCCTGGGCAGAAGAGGGATAAGCTCACTT
>JAGRPB010000236.1 GCA_020439945.1 Verrucomicrobiia bacterium | reverse complement strand
GCGCCGACCGCTTCGAGTCCAATCACGACGGGCAACCAGTAGATCAGGTAAAAGAAGAAGAGCACCATGTGGGTGATCACTCCGTGAAAGAAGATCTGGATGAAGGGCGCGAGAAAGGCCACGCCGATCACGAAACCGGTGGCGACGTTGACGCGGCGCATCGTTTTTCCAACTCCGACGAGGATCAGCAGGCTGGCGGCAAAAATTCCGATCCAGGTCCACGGACGCGGTTTGACGATGACGGCAATGGCCTCGGACAGGGGAGCGAAATCGCCATCGGGTTTTTTCGGCAATTGATAGAACTGGCCGGTGGCAAATTCGGTCCAGAAAACGAACCACCACTGAAAGCTGACGGTGAATCGCCAGGGGAAATTCTCCTTGTGATCCCAGAAACAGATCATCGGCGGCAGCGCGAAGACGAGGTAGATGCTGACGCCGATGAGGCCGGTGACCATGAGTCGCGTGAGATCGCGACGGGCGGCGAGTCGGGCGTTTTTGTCGTCGGCGGTGCGCCAGGTCTGGGCATTTCTCCACAGGACGATGCCGATCACGGTGAGGGCGAGCGGGGCGACGAAGAAGACGCTGCCGATGTAGGCGTAGAGCATCATGGCTGAACCTCCCACCAGCGCAATCCAGTGCCACCAGCCGCTTTTCCTCAGGGCGCGGATGGCTCCGCCGAGTGCCAGCGCCGCGCCGAGCATGACGAAGGCATAGCCGCGCGCTTCCTCGCTGTATTCGATGTGAAAGGGGTGGATGGCGGCGAGAAGCGCAGCGAGCAGGGCGACGCGTTGCGAGGCAAAGGCGAACACGAACCAGGCGATCGCGGCGATCGACAGGATCCCGGCAATGACGACGGGCAGCCGGATGGCGATGCGGTTGAAATGATCGGGGGATTTGCCGCTGAATTTCAGCCAGAGATCGTTGCTGCCTTTTGCGAGAACGCTGAGGAGGACGGGATTGTTCCCCACTTTGTTCCAGAACGCCGCGTCGGACCACGGGACGTCCTGAAACGTGAAGACCCCTCCGTGTTTCTCGTCGTAGTGGTGGTAGCCGTGGATGTGATAGCGGAGCGTGTCCTGTTCGTCGCGAAGGATGGGGCGATTGAGATTCGGCACCCGGATCCAGGCGGCCAGCACGAGAATGGCGGCGAGGGCAAACCAGGCGCCACGATGAAAGCGCTTGGCTTTGGCGTTGCCAGAGGTGTTTGGAGCAAGCTGCGGATGCGCCCACGACCACCACCAGTGGGAGGCGAACGTGACCAGCGACACGAGAATCGTGGCGCCGAGTCCGAGCCAGAATCCCCAGTAGCGGCCGTAGTCTTCACCAATCCAGGGGCGATCCTGGCGGATGCGTTTGGCCGTGAGCCCCTCCCAGGGATGCTCCATTTTTCGGAGAATAACGATGGCGACCGTCACCACGAGCGCGGAGACGATGAAATACCGGAACTGGGGAAGACACCGGAAACGGCGCCATCCCTCGCGAATCTTGGAGGAAAAGCCCATGCGAGTCAGGCAGAATGACTTTTGGCGGAGCATGCGTCATGCCTCCGGGGCTGTCCAACGGGAAAAAGCGGCCGATCAGTCAGTTCGTCACGACTGATTCGAGGGGGTTCTCTTTTGACTTTTTCCGCTGCGGCGCTCCATTGAAGCGTACGTGAGCGCCCCTCGAAAACATGTCGTGTTCGTCTGCACGGGAAACGTCTGCCGCAGTCCGATGGCGGAAGGTTTTCTGCGCGAGATGGCCGAATCCGTCGCCCCCGGTAGCCTGACCGTGGGCTCCGCCGGTGTGGGCGCGTTCGACGGGCAGCCGCCAAGTCAGTACTCCGTCGAAGCAATGAAGCAGGAGGGGATCGACATCTCCCGGCAGCGCAGCACGCAGCTGACGCCCGAACTGATTCATCGAGCGACCCACATTTTCGGCATGGCCACGTCCCACCGGCAGGCCATCCAGGCACTTTTTCCCGAGGCGATCGAAAAGACGTTCGTCCTCCGGGAGTTTATCGTCGACGACGATCTCGACCTCGACGTGCCGGACCCCATCGGCATGGATCTCGATGCCTACGAACGGACTCGCAACCTGATCAAGGAAGCGATGCCGAGCGTGTTGAGCTTTGTCATCGGCCAACCCGGGGACGACCTCATCCCCGAAGACCACGAACCTGCACCATGAGCACTCCCTCCGCTGTCGCGGCTACCGAAGCCGCCCCCTCTTCCGCCAAGAATTCTCTCGCCAGTGTCGGCCCCGTCATCGTGGGCGCCGATCATGGTGGCTACGATCTCAAGCAGGCCGTCATCGCCCATCTTGAGGCGAAAGGCGTCGAATTTGAAGACATCGGCACGCATTCCACCGACTCGGTCGATTATCCCGACTACGCCCATCGTGTCGCCAACGGCGTGGCGTCGGGAGAATTCACCTTCGGCATTCTCTGCTGCACCAGCGGCGTCGGCATGAGCATCGCGGCAAATCGCCATCCCGGAATCCAGGCCGCCATCGCGCTCGATACCGATTCCGCCGCGCTCATTCGTCAGCACAACAACACCAACGTGCTCTGCCTGAGCGGCAGCAAGACCAGCAACGACGAGGCGATCGCCATCGTGGACACCTGGTTGACGACCCCGTTTGAAGGTGGCCGTCACGAACGCCGCGTCAGCAAGGTCAACGACGCCTCGGCCTGCTCCGGCGGACACCCGCACATCGGCG
This sequence comes from Verrucomicrobiia bacterium, assembly GCA_020439945.1. Taxonomy (GTDB): domain Bacteria; phylum Verrucomicrobiota; class Verrucomicrobiia; order Verrucomicrobiales; family DEV007; genus JAEUHH01. The sequence goes on along the minus strand of JAGRPB010000236.1, from coordinate 3,776 downwards.
CCCAGCTCATCGCCACCGATCCTGATATCGCCGCGGCCATTGCCGCCGAGGAGGATCGCCAGTCGAACAACATCGAGCTGATCGCTTCCGAAAACTTCGCCAGCCGCGCCATCCAGCAGGCCCAGGGCAGCTGCCTCACCAACAAGTATGCCGAGGGTTACCCCGGCAAGCGCTGGTACGGCGGATGCGAAAACGTCGACAAGGTCGAGCAACTGGCCATCGATCGCGCTTGCGAACTGTTCGACGCGAAATTTGCCAACGTTCAGCCTCACAGCGGTTCGCAGGCGAATGCGGCCGTCTATTTCTCCGTCCTCGAACCGGGGGACAAGATCCTGACCATGGACCTGAGCCATGGCGGCCACCTTACTCACGGTCACTTCGCGAATTTCTCCGGAAAATTCTACGAGGTGAAACACTACGGCGTCACTGAGGAAGACCAGCGCATCGACTACGATCAACTCGCCGAAGTCGCCAAGGAATACCAGCCGAAGATGATCACTGCCGGGGCGTCCGCCTACTCGCGCATCATCGACTTCCAGCGGATGCGTGAGATCGCCGATTCCGTCGGCGCTTACCTGTTCGTCGACATGGCCCACATCGCCGGTCTCGTGGCCGCGGGCGTGCATCCGTCGCCGATCAACCACGCGCATTTCGTCACCACCACCACCCACAAGAGTCTGCGCGGACCGCGTGGTGGACTCATTCTCACCAACGACGAAGAGCTGGCGAAAAAGATCAACGCCACCGTTTTCCCCGGCGTCCAAGGCGGGCCGCTCATGCACGTCATCGCCGCCAAGGCCGTCTGTTTCCACGAGGCCCTGCAGCCCGGTTACAAGGAATACCAGGAGCAGATCGTGAAGAATGCGAAGGCCCTCTCAGCGCGCCTCGCCGAACTCGGTTACACCATTATTTCCGGTGGCACCGACAACCACGTTTTCATGGTCGACGTCCGGCCGCAGGGCCTGAACGGAAAGATCGTCCAGGAAGCCCTCGATGAAGCGGGCATCACGGTGAACAAGAACTCGATCCCCTTCGACACCGAGAGTCCCTTCAAGGGCGGCGGTATCCGCATCGGCAGTCCCGCCGCCACGACGCGCGGCATGAAGGAAGCCGAGATGAACCAAGTCGCCGACCTGATTCACGAAGCGATCACGAATCGTCAGAACGAAGCCAAGCTCGAAGAAATCCGGGAGCGTGTTGTCGAGTTGAATGAGCGGTTTCCATTGCCGTAAGGAATATTCTTCCTGCTTCGCTTGGAAATTGCTCAGACGCATGACGCAGAGCCTGTCATGGTGACGGGACTTTTGTTTGCAGTTCTTCAGGCCTCGATGTCTGTGAAAGGCCAGCCTTTTCCATGAACGACAATCCATTTTACGAAGATGACTTGGAGGTGCGGAATCGACCAGAACCCTGCACCTTGGTCATTTTCGGAGCCACGGGAGACCTGACCCATCGGAAGCTGGTTCCGGCTCTTTACAATTTGGCTGAGGAAGGCGACCTGCCTCCCGGACTGAATGTGATCGGTTTTGCCCGGCGCGAAAAAACGGATGAGGAATTCCGTTCGGATCTGGAAGACCTGAACCGGAAGCTCTCCCGACGGGGCCATCAGGATGCCTTGTGGGGGCCTTTTTCGAAGTCCATTTTTTATCACCAGAGCGAATTCCAGGACGTCGAGGGCTACAAGCGACTCGCCGAGCGTCTCGATCAGCTGGATCGAGAGGGAGGCAGCGGAAATCGCCTTTTCTACCTGGCTTCGGCGCCGGAGTTTTTTGACGACATCCTGACCAATCTTCGCGAAGCGGGACTGAACCAGCAGCGCGAAAACGGTTGGTCGCGCGTGGTGGTGGAGAAACCATTCGGTATCGACCTACCCAGTGCCAAGCACCTCAATCAGATCGTCAGTGACACCTTTCCCGAGCGCGACACCTACCGGATCGACCACTATCTCGGCAAGGAAACCGCGCAGAACATCATGGTGCTGCGATTCGCCAATTCGCTCTTCGAATTGCTTTGGAACAATCGCTGCATCGATCACGTCCAGATCACTTGTGCGGAACATCTCGGCATGGAAGGTGGCCGCGGCGGATATTACGACAAGGCCGGTGCGCTTCGGGACATGGTGCAGAATCACCTGCTGCAGCTGCTAAGCCTGATTGCGATGGAGCCGCCAGCGGACCTGAGCGCCGATGGCGTTCGCGACGAAAAGGTCAAAGTGCTCAAGTGTCTCCGGCCCATGGTCGGTGAAAAAGCCGTCGCCGAAAACGTCATCCGCGCTCAATACACGGCGGGCAACGTCAACGGCGAACCGGTGGTCGGCTATCGGCGGGAAGATCGAGTGAATCCAGGTTCGATGACGGAAAGCTACGTCGCTCTCCGCATCATGATCGATAACTGGCGCTGGGAAGGCGTGCCTTTTTACATCCGCATGGGCAAGCGTCTGCCGAAGAAATCGACCGAGATTTCCATCCATTTCAAGCACGCTCCCAAGGTTTTATTCAATGCGCTCCCCGGCGCCGAAGCCGCGCCCGGTAACGTGCTCGTGATTCGCATTCAACCGAACGAAGGCATCTCGCTGGGCATGCGCTCGAAACTCCCCGGGCCGGCCGCGCGGCTTCAGCCGGTAAAGATGGATTTCGAATACCAAACGGCATTCGGCGGCAGTGGCCCGGAAGCCTACGAACGCCTCCTGCTCGATGCGATGGCCGGCGACGCGACCCTTTTTGCGCGTGATGACGAGGTCGAGCAAGCCTGGGCCTTTATCGACGAGATCGAGAACGCCTGGCACAAGTCGTCCAACCCACCACCGATGGCCGAATATCCGGCCGGCTCCTGGGGACCCAAGGAAGCGGACCTTCTGCTCAAAGAAAGGGATCACCAATGGCGACGACTCTGATCGACGAAGGCGAGTTGCAGGGGCTCGGTGTCGAAGTCTCGGTCGGTGAGATCGACCGGGCGCTTCACGAGATTTTCACCGGCGGCAAGGAAGCGCAAGAGAACCCCGCCGGCATTGCCCGGGCGTCGCTCCTGAATTTGGCCGTCTTTGTCGAGGATCCGAAATCGATCACGGAAATCTCCGCGATCATCGAAGAATTGACCCGCGAGACGGCCTGCCGGGCGATCCTCATCCTCTCCAGCGCCTCTGGAAATCCGGCGGTGCGTTCGTGGATTCAGGCGCACTGCCGCCTCTCCGCGCAGGGAGAAAAAACGGTCTGCACGGAGCAGGTCTCCTTTCTGCTCACCGGCTCCGACGCCAGCCTGGTGAGAAACACAGTTTTCGCCCACCTCGACTCGGACTTGCCTCTCGTTTTCTGGTGGCGTGGCGAACTCTCGGACGTGTTCGAGGAACGCCTTTTCAGCCGCGTCGATCGGTTCGTTTTCGACAGCACCATGTGGGCGCAACCATCGGTCCAGTTTCTACGCCTCTGCCGGGCGATGGAGGACAGCGATGAGCATTTCATCCCCCACGATCTCGCCTACACGCACAGCCAGCCGATTCGTTCGATGATCGCGCGGATTTTCGATGATCCGGTCGCGCGACAGGCGCTGAACCAGCTCCAAGGCTTCGAGATTCAGCATCAACCGGGATACAGGATTTCCGCCCAATGGCTGGCGGCATGGATCGCTGAACGGCTCGGTGGTGAGCTGGAAAAAAATGGTTCCTCGGCCGATCGCTACCGGTTTCAGAAGGAGCGAAGCCGGGAATTTTTCGTCAGTTGCCAGGCCGACGATCGCCAGGTCGAAGACAATGAAACCGAAGTCATTTCCCGGATCAGGAT
>JAGRPB010000021.1 GCA_020439945.1 Verrucomicrobiia bacterium | reverse complement strand
CACCCACGTCTGGAAAGGTGGCTTCGTGAAATACTCGCCGAGCCGCTGGGGAATCGGAAACGGGATCGAACCGGATGGAGAGGTGATCGCGGAGGCGAAGCCGGGCCAGGGGTGGATGATCACTTCAGGAAAGAAATCCGACGAACTCGCCCAACAAGATTTTCAAGGATTCTATCGAAGTGGAGATCGCGTGGTCTTCCAGTATTCGATCGATGGCATTCAGGTTTGGGACTCGCCGAGTCTGAAAAATGGGGAACTCATTTCCCAGGTGGAACTGGAGGTTCCGGACGGAAGGAAGGAGGATTCCGCGTTGATTGCTGCGAATCGATTGGGAGGCTTTTTCGTGGGAGGCGAATCAATCAAGGAACTCGCCAAGAAAACCGGTCCGGCTCGCTACGCCGACAAAACGATCACCCTCTCAGGTCACCCCGCCAAACCGATCTCCGGCACGCCTTTCGCCATCGATCGCATCCCGGTGCCGTTGCAGAACGTGTTCGGCTCGGTGATGCTCATCGGCGGTCACGATTTCTTCGCCAACGGTGACGCGGCGGTGTGCACCATGTTTGGCGATGTCTGGCGGGTGAGCGGCCTGGATGACAGTCTGAAAGCGGTGACCTGGACCCGCATTGCCACCGGCCTGAATCAGGCGCTGGGCCTCTGCATTTACGACGAGCAGATCTACGTGATCGGGCGCGATCGCATCACCCGTCTCCACGACCTCAACGGCGATGGTGAGATCGATTTCTACGAAAACTTCTGCGACGATTTTCCTTCGTCGGACGGCGGACACGACTTCTACACCGGCCTGCAGCGAGACGGAAACGGCTACTTCTATTTTGTGGCGGCCAACACGGGAGTGATTCGGGTGGCGCCGGATGGGTCGTCGGCCGAGGCCATCGCCAACGGGTTGCGCAACACGAATGGCGTCGGTGCCAGCCCGGACGGGAGCGCGATCACCACCAGCACCAACGAGGGAGACTGGACGCCGGCCTCCGCCGTGTTCGAGGTGAAAGACGGCGATTTCTACGGTCGCTACTTTGAGAAAGGTGGTCCGGCGATCACGCCGGCGATGTGTTACCTGCCGCGCGGGTTGGACAACAGTTCCGGAGGGCAGGTCTTTGCGAATTCGGAGAAATGGGGGCCGCTGAATGGAGAGCTGTTCCATTTCTCCTTTGGCGCCGGCACCTGGATGATGATCCTGCGGGATACCCAGGATGGGAAACGCACCCAGGGAGCGGCCGTGCCGATGCCGGGCGATTTCGAAAGCGGAGCGCACCGGGCGCGCTTCAATCCCAAGGACGGTCAACTCTATGTGAGCGGTGCCGACGGGTGGGGAAACTACGCCATTACCGATGGGGACTTCGCCCGGGTCCGCTACCTGGGCGACGATCACAATCACTTTCCGGTCGCGTGGCAGGCTCACCGCAACGGGGTGATACTGGAGTTCGCCACCCCGGTCGATCCCGCCAGTCTGGATCCGGCCAACTTCTTCGCCCAGGCGTGGAACTATGAGTATGCGGACTGCTATGGCTCGCTGGAGTATTCACTGAAGCAGCCGGAAACACCGGGACACGACCCGGTGAAGGTGGCGTCGGTTCATGCAATCGGTGGCGATGGGAAAAGGGTCTTCCTCGAAATGCCGGACATCGCTCCCGCCATGCAGATGCAGGTGCACGCACGGATGAAGGCGGCCGACGGCGAGGCATTCCAACTCGACCTGTATCCTACCGTGCTCTGGCTGCGCGACGATTTCACCGAATTCGATGGCTATCATCCGGGCGACACGGGGAAACCAACCGAGCTGACCCTGAGGATCTCCTTTCCGTATCCTTTCACGCCGAAACATCCGCCAATCAAAGAGAACGGTCGCAAGATCGCGGTGACGGCGATATCCGGCCTTCAGTATGACGTCAAGGAATTGCACGTCAAACCGGGCGAGGCGATCTCGATCGAGTTCCGGAATCTCGACACCATTCCCCACAATTTCGTGTTGGCGGAAAAGGACAAACTCCAGGTCGTCGGCAACGCCGCCGGCCTGATGCTGTCCGATCCGAAGGCGGCCGCAAAGTTCTATGTGCCCGACACGGACGACGTGCTCCACTACACGCCGATGCTGAATCACAATCGCCGCTACTCGCTGCGAATCCACGCACCGGAAACGCCGGGAAGTTACCCGTTCCTCTGCACCTATCCCGGTCACTGGGCGGTGATGAACGGGGTGTTGGTGGTGGATTGAGTTTTCGGTTTTCAGCATTCAGTTTTCAGTGAGCGATGTCGGAACGGACACGGGGCAGATGGTTGGTGGTCGTCCAGACGGGGTGCTGCGTGACCCTCATTTGGTGGGCGTGGCGCGCTGTTTTCGGCAACCCGTGGCTTGTCGCCGGAGTAGCCGCCGGTTTCGCGCTGGGAGCCAGTGCCGTTCTCGCGATGCGGCTCGGGCAGTTGAAGGTCACGCCCGAACCGGGGGAGAATGCCGAGTTGGTCCAGAGGGGCCCCTATCGCTTCATTCGGCATCCCATGTATGCCGGACTGTTGCTGGCGATGGGCATGTTCGCCCTGCCGTCGGGGCTCATGATCGGAGCGAGCTTCTGGGGAATTCTCCTGATCGTCCTGATTGAAAAAATCCGAATCGAGGAACGTCATTGGGAGAAGCGTGATGCCGCCTATGCTGAGTACGTGAGGAAGACGAAGCGCCTGGTGCCGGGATTGTGGTGAACGGAGAGGCGACACTCCTTTCGCCAGACTGCCTCGATTGTGCTCAATCCTACGAAGGGCGACAGGATTGTCGCCCCTCCTTTGGCTATTCCTTCAGCGTCCGATCAAGGAACTCGACCATTTTCTTGTAGGCGGCCTGGCTGTTGTCGCTCTCCCATTCCCAGACGATGAAAGCGTGCTCGGCTCCCTGGGGAACGAAGAAGTCATGATCGATCTGTTGCCGTTCCAGCGCTTTGTCGAAATCGACAGACTGTTGGTAAAGGTGATCGGCGTCGCCGCAGATCAGGAGGGTGGGGGGATCGTGGGGATCGAGGTAGGTGATCGGGGACGCGGCGGCGTAGTCGGCTTCGCCTTTCGGCAGGTATTCGGCGAAAAGCTGTGTCCGCTGCTCAGCGCGGTCATCCTTGGCAGTGACTAAACGTCCCAAGTCGAAGGCGCCGTAGACGGGAATGACGGCCTGGACGAAGGGATCGGGATCGCCGGGCCGGGCGCCGGTGGGAGGGAAACGACCGCTGTCGGCGGCGTAGGCGGCCAAGGCGGCGAGGTTGCCGCCGGCGGATTCCCCGGCGATGGCGACGCGGTTCGGATCGCCGTTGAAACGGGCGGCTTCGCGCTTGGCCCAGACGACGGCGCCGAGGCAATCCTCGACCGCGGCGGGGAAGGGATGATCGGGCGCGAGGCGGTAGTTGATGTTGAGCACCACGTAGCCTTGGGAAGCGATCTTGCGGGCGGTGTACTCGCCGAGTTCCTTGAAACCGGCGTGCCAGCCGCCGCCATGCACCCAGACCACCATGGGCCAGGGACCGGCACCGTGGGGCCACCAGGCGTCGAGGGTGAGTTTCTGACCGTCGACCTCGGCCCAGGTCCAGTCGCGCATCTTGTAGGCAAGCCGGGGCGCGGCGCCCAGGGCCTTTTCCAGTGACTCCCGGTTTTTCGAGCCGGTCTTCATGCCAGCGATCGCCGGGGGGAGATAGGACACGGGCGGCGCGGCGGCCATTCCGACCGGTCGCACGCCCTCGCCGGGTGCATCGGGCACACCGTCGTCACCGAGGTCCTTCCGCTCGGCTTCAATGAGTGCGGTGAGTCGCTGGACCACTTCGGGATAGTCCTTGGCGAGGTTCTCGGATTCTCCGATGTCCTGGCGCAGGTTGAAAAGGTAGACATCGCTCTCCTCGAAACCCTCGCGTTTCCAGTCGGGGCGTTTCACGTGCAGCTTCCAGTCGCCACTGCGAACGGCGTGGATGTCGTTGTTGAAGTAGTAGAAGTAGGCCTCGTGAGGACTCTTCGCGCCCTCTTCATCGAGCCACTGGGCGCGGGCGTCGCGACCGTCGATGAGGCGGTCCCGCGGTTCCGTCGTCCCGGCGAATCGCGCGATGGTCGGCAGGAAATCGACGGACAGCGCCATGTCCTCGCACACTCCGCCCTCGGGAACGGTGCCGGGCCAGCGCAGGATGAAGGGAACGCGGTGACCGCCTTCCCAGGTGGTGTTCTTGTGTCCCCGGAGCGGTTCGACATTCGAGGTGCCGTAGTCCGGCGGGTCGTTGCGCACCACCCCGCCGTTGTCGGAGGTGAACAGGATCATGGTCTTCTCCGTCAGGCCGAGGCGGTCGATGGTCTTTGCGATTTCGCCGACGCTCCAGTCGAGTTCCTCGACGGCATCGCCGTAGAAACCGCCCTTCGACCGGCCCCGGAAGCGCGGCGACGCGCCGATGGGACCGTGCACCATGGAGTGCGGCAGATAGCAGAAGAACGGTTCGTCCTTGTGCCGCTCAATAAAATCGATCGCGTGTTCGGTGAGGCGCTGGGTCAGGAAACGCTGGTCGGGCTCCGATTCCACGATTTCTTCGCCGTCGTAGATGGGCAAGGGCGGCGCCAGGAAATCGATCTCCTCGCCCTTCGAGGTGCGGGCGTAGAAAGGATTGCCCATGTCGTTGGAGTAGGGAGGTCCCCAGTATTCGTCGAAACCCTGCTTTGCCGGCAGGAATTCGGGCAGGCTGCCCAGGTGCCATTTGCCAAAACAGGCAGTCGCGTAGCCCTGGGGTTTCAGCACCTCCGCCAGGGTGATCTCGTCGGGGTTCAGCCCGTCTTGCGAGTAGGGAAACAGGACGCGGTATTGCAGGCCGACGCGCTTGGCGTAGCAGCCCGTCATGATGGCCGCCCGCGATGGGGTGCAGACATTGGCGGCGACATAGAAATCGGTGAACCGCATTCCCTCGCCGGCGAGCCGATCGAGATTCGGAGTGTGAAACAGTTTCGACCCGTAACAGGCGAGATCGCCGTAGCCGAGGTCGTCGGCGAGGATGAGGACGACATTCGGTTTTTCCGGCGGGGCCGCGGAGGAGGCCGCGGCAGTGAGGAGCAGCAGGGCAAAGAGAAAAGCGAGGCGGGGAATTGGCATGAACCTATGATGAGGCGATGGCCAGAGGATGCCACGAAAAATGAACGGCGCGACCGCGTGGTTCAAACAAGGAGGGAGGAGCGACAATCCTGTCGCCCTTTGGTCGATCGAGAACGACGGGCTCTTCGGGCGACAGGATTGTCGCTCCTCCTTTGCGCATTCAAGAGGGTTGACTCGGTGACCAGACCCTGTTGAATCAGGGGCGCATGAAAAACCCCCTTCGTCTCCTCGTCATCGCCGTGGTGGCGATGTTTTCGTCCCTTGCCCACGCCGCCGAACTGGCGGGCACGAAACCGAACGTCATCCTCGTGATGACCGACGATCAGGGCTATGCCCCGTTGGGCCGTCACGGCCATCCGTGGCTGAAGACGCCCAACATGGACCGGCTCTACGACACGAGCACGCGTTTCACCCGTTTCCTCGTCAGCCCGACCTGCTCGCCGACCCGCTCGGCCATCATGACGGGGCGCCACCCCATGAAGAACGGCATCACCCACACGATCCTGGAGCGCGAGCGGATGACGCTGGATGCGACCATCCTGCCGCAGGTGTTGAAAACGGCCGGCTATACTTCGGCGATTTTCGGGAAGTGGCACCTCGGTGACGAGAAGGAACATCAACCGGATCAGCGCGGTTTCGACGAGGCCTTCATCCACGGCGCCGGGGGAATTGGACAGGCCTACGACTGTTCCTGTGCCGACGCGCCCCAGAACAGCTACTTCGATCCGGTGATTCGTCACAACGGGGAGTTCGTGAAAACCCACGGGTTCTGCACCGACATCTTCTTTTCCGCCGCCCTGGGCTGGATCAAGGAGCAGAAGGAAAAAGAGGAACCGTTTTTCGTTTACCTCGCCACCAACGCCCCCCACGGACCCTTCGTGGCGCCGCCGAAAAACCGGAAGCGCTTCACCGACCTGGGATTCGAGGAACAGACGGCGGGATTCTACGGGATGATCGAGAACATCGACGAAAACCTGGGCCGGATGCTGACCAAGTTGGAGGAATGGAACCTGTTCGAGAACACGGTGATCATCTTCATGAGCGACAACGGCATGACCGGCGGTGGATCGGGCAGGCCGGGCAAACCGCTCGGAAACGACGAGACCGGTTCCCCGATGTTTTTTTACAATGCCGGGATGAAAGGGCAGAAGGGCAGCGCCGACGAGGGCGGGGTGAGGGTGCCGTTTTTCATCCGCTGGGACGGGAAGATCGAACCGGATCGCGACATCGACACCATCGCGGCGCACATCGACATTCTGCCGACACTGGCGGCGCTCGCCGGAGCGGGAATTCCCGAGAAGCAAGTCGAGGGACGCAGCCTGCTGCCCTTGATCGAAAACCCGTCGGCTCCCTGGGACGATCGCTATCTGTTCACCCACAAAGGGCGTTGGAAAACGGGAGAGAATCCTGACGATTACCAGTGGAAGAATTACGGCGTGCGGAATCAACGCTATCGCTTTGTCGGCGGCGGCACGGCGATCAGTTATTCGGAACGTGAGCGGAAGAACGGCGTGTCACCGAAGGATGCCCTTTTCGACATGGAGAAGGATCCCGGACAGACGATCAACCTCATCGACCAGCACCCCGAGATCGCCGAGCAGATGCGGAGCGCCTACGCGCAATTCTGGGAGGAGACCCGTCCGTTGATGGTCAATGAAGAGACTCCGATGTCACCGACACGGCCGTTCTGGGTGTGGTATGAGGAGCAGATGAAAAACGGCGGGATTCCCGATTGGGAAGAGCCGGAGTTGTGAGAAAGAGAGGCTCGCGCGGAGGCGTGGAGAGGGAGAGAAAAGCTCTCAGGTTTGGTGTCCGGCGAGGACGTCGGCTTCCAGCTTTTTCGGATAGCTCCTGACGAGGGAGAGGAACCGGTGCCAGTCCGCATCGGTGGCAAATTGACGGTGACTGATCTCAAGGCAGACCTCGGTGGTTGCCCAGGGTATGATCGGTTTGAACCAGATCGATTGCTTCCGACTTCGTGGGATGAAATAGAGGAAGGCCTGCTCTTCGTCTCCGGTGAAACGAAGGATGTCGCCGTCGTCGATGATGGGTTGGCGAAGTGAGCGGGTGAGTATTCTCAATCGCGGAGGTGAATCCGAGATCAACTCGATGCGCATGGGCGACTCGAGGTTGAGCAGGTTCAGGGCTTCGCTGACAACGAACCAAGCGAAGAACGCCGTGTAAAAAAGGTTCCAGGGGAGCCAGTCGAAATCGGTGAGGCCATCGGCCCAGAAGCTGTGTATCCAGTACGAGAAAACGGCTCCCATCAGGAGCAAGGCCCAGATGGCGGACCTTTTGGGGCGCCACTTGAGCGTCCAGACGCCGTCTGCGGAATCTGATTTCCGCGACGCATCCTGACTCGAAAGCACGGCTTCCATGCCCGATACCGTGGCGGGCTGAGCTGGAGAAGTCAATCGTCCAGCGTGGACGTGTAAAGCGGCAGTTCGAAAGTCGGCCTCAAATCATCATCGGTCTGCCAGGTCTGAAGACTCCGGTATTGAGAAAGGGGCACAAGACGGAGGCTGATCTCGTGGCCGGGCTCGATGCGGGAGATGCTGGTGAACTTGCGGTTGAACACAATGCCGTGGGCCACGCGGATTTTCTTCAGCGGGTAGTTCCCCAGTTTGTCTTCGACCACTTCATACTCGTAGACGCCGAGCGCGTGACTGTAGGGGACGTCGGACAGATTCTGGAGGGTCGATTTTTCGAGAAGGCGAAGGGTGAGGTCGACCACGGGGGCCTGCTTGATCAAGGCGGAAGGGTCGACCGAAGCGGGCTCGGCGGCGTTTTCTTCAACCGGGTGTTGGTAGCCGGGCACGGCGGCCGTGGCGCTGGTGGGCAAGTTCGCTTCGCTCTTGGAGGCGCGGACCATTCCCTTGGGCAGGGGGAGGTTGTTCGACGCCTTGGGACTCGCCATGGCGGCGTGGGCGGCTCCGGCGTCGGTGGAAGTACTGGCCAACTGGGTAACGGGTTCGGCGCGAATCGGGATTCGGCTGACGTAGCTGGCGTTGATGTTCAGATAGACTTTGAAATCGGAAGCCACTCGCTCGGCCCAGACCGTGGCATCATCGGGACCATAGTGAATGCCGTCGGTCGAGGGGTAGGGATCGGTGAAGTGGGTGTATTTCTGGCTCTCGAAGACGGCACCGTTGTATTCTTTCACCACGTCCTTCATCAGATTGGCGAGCTCCATCTGCAGATCGAGCGGGTAGCGCGCCTCGTGGGAATGGGGAGGGAGAACCCAGTAGGATTTGGCGCCGCGTTTGGCGATGGAGAAGCACATCTGGTCGATCAGGCTCCGCACTTCCTCGACGTTTTCGTCCTTGGGCCGACGCTTGGATCGCAGGGTGGCGTAGAGATTCACACCGGTCTGGACAACCACGAAATCGGGCCGGATCTCGGTCAGCAGGTCTTCGATTTTCGGGACAGCCTTGATGTAACCGAGCCGACGTTCGTCCTTGGGAGATTTTTCCCAGTATCCGATCGCGCAGGGCAGGGATTGATAGGAACTCAGCCAGTAGTAGGGGCTGGCGCCTCCGGCTACGACGGTGAAGACATCGAGCCCGTCCTCCCGCATGCGGGTATCGAGGGTGCGGCCAAACGCTCCGATGCTGAATGAATCGCCGAGAAAGAGAACTCGGCCGGAACCCCCGTGAACACTGGCGGACACGCCGTTCTGCGTGCCGCCAAGCAGGGCCAGAATGATGCAAATGACGAATCTCCCCATGATGTTGAGGGAAGATTTTAGAAATAAATGAGAAAATTACAAGTAATGAAATGCAGATTTAAGAATTTTTAGAAAAAAGTAGATCTGCCGTGAAAAAAAACTTTTGCCGGATCTCCGGTGGTGGAGCTTGCCGACGTGGAGTGGATCAGCGGGAAACGGCGCCCGCCTTGGCCATCGAACTGGGGAGTTTGGTGCGGTTCTCGGAGACGACATTCTTGATGCCATCGACGCTGATCGGCTTGGTGATGTAGCCGTCCATTCCCGCCTTGAAACATTCCTCTTTCACCCCGGCAAGCGCGTGACCGGTCATGGCAATGATGACCGGCTGTCGTTCCAGGTGAAAATTCTCCCGGATTTTCTTGGTCGCGTCGACTCCGCCCATCACCGGCATCTGGAGATCCATGAAGATGAGATCGATGCCACCTCGGGAGACCCGTTCGACTCCCTGGTAGCCGTTGTCGGCCACTTCGATCGACGTGTAACCCAATTTACTGAGAACCATCTTCGCGATCTTCTGGTTCATCGGCACATCCTCGACGATGAGAATGCGCGCGGGATGGCGTTTGGCGAATTCCTCGGTGACGACGCCGTCGTCGGCATGGTTGCGGAGCGATTGCAGCATGGCGACACCGTCCGGGTTGCCCGCCTTGATCTGCTGGAGTTCGAGAAGGCCGAAGATGAGCTTTTCCTTGCTCACCGGTTTGTAGGTGAAACGCATGGGCCAGGATGAGGGGGCTTCCGCGGCCCACTGCGGCTTGGCCGCTCCCACCATCAGCCAGATCTGGGTGGAAATCTGCGCCTCCGCGAGCGCGCGCACGAGCGATTGCACGACTTCCTCGGGTTGAAAGCGGGGATCGAGAATCACGAAGTCCGGCTGCGACTGGACAATTTGCGGCACCATCGGGGCGCTCAACTGTTCGATGGGAGCCGTCTGGATGTTTCCATGGGAACAGTGGTGCTGGATGAGGCCCCGCAGGCTCTGGTTCCGGCAGATCACGATCGTGCGGCGGTCGCGGAGCGCTTCGCGGATCTCGCTCGAGTTGATCGGCTTGATGGTGCCCTGGGCGGGAACTTCGCGGAAAGCGAGATCGAAGTAGAAACGCGATCCATAGCCCAGCTCGCTTTCCACCCGCAGTTGGCCGCCCATCAGTTCGACCAGTACCCGGCTGATGGCGAGACCCAGGCCCGTGCCACCGAAGATGCGGGTGGTCGAGGCGTCCGCCTGGGTGAATGCCTCGAAAATCTTCATATGATTCTCCGGAGCGATCCCGATTCCGGTGTCCGAAACCGAGAACTCGATCGAGGGCACGGCGCCGCGCGTTTTGCTTTCGGCGAGGTGCTGGATGTTGACGATGATTTCGCCCTCCTCGGTAAACTTGACGGCGTTTCCGATCAGGTTCACGAGCACCTGCTTGATGCGTTCGTAGTCACCGTAGATGATTTCGGGCACATTGGAGTCGAGGTGATAGAGCAGTTCGAGGTTCGCATCGGCCGCGTAGTAGGCGAACATGTCGATGGTTTCCTCGACCAGGTCCATCAGGCGGACCGGACCGATCTCCAGCTCGACTTTTTCGGATTCGAGTTTGGAAAAGTCGAGGACGTCATTGATCAGGTGGACCAGCGACTGGCCGGAACTCCGCATGATCTGAACGAGTTCGCGCTGCTCGGTATTGAGACCGGTTTCCAGCAACAGGCTGGTGGTTCCGATGATGCCGTTCATCGGGGTGCGGATCTCGTGGCTCATGTTGGCCAGGAAGTCGGACTTGGCCTGCTGCGCGACGACGGCCTGGCGTTGTGCCACCTCCAGGTTCTGGATGGCGAGATCGCGGGCGACCCGCTGTTCGGCGAGCGTTTCGGTGGTCCGGTTCAACTGCTCGAAAGTCTCCACCAGTTCGCTGACGTGTCCGGGATTGAGGTGATTGTCCAGCTTGTTGTTGGCGATCTCACGCAGACCCGAGCGGAGCTTGGACAGCCGGTGCCTGAAGTAGGTGGAAATGCCGATCGTGACAAACATCCCCGGAATCAGAGTGCAGGCGGCGATAATCCAGCTGTTTCCGATCAGCGAGCGGGCCGAAAAAAGGTGGGGATCGGGCGTCAACTGGGCCTGGATGACTCCCACGGGACTTCCGTCCGCGGCCCGGATCGGCACCGCCGCGTCGGCGGGTTTCAGCTCGTGGTCGACGGATCGCTTGATGTCACCGGCCCAGGCGAGGACATCGGAGAACGGCCTGCTCAGGGAAATCTGGCCCACGCCTTCGTTCATTGCTGTCGAGATGTGGGCCGGGGTGGGCATATCCGCGACCGGAGGAACCAGGGGGCCATCCAGTTTGACCTCCTGCCGGCGCTCGAGGTGGTCCGGATCCGCCACCCAGAACAGGGTGACCTGGGTCGTGCAATCCTCCGGCGTATTGCTGCGAAGTCTTTCGAAGATCTTTTGCAGATTGGCGTTGAATCGCTGATCCAGAGCTTCCCGAGGCACCCGACCTTCGAAACTCCCGAAGGCCGCCGCCGAGACGGTGGCCAACTCGATGACGTCGTGGTCCAACCGGTTCGTCAGCTCTTTCCAGTTGAGATAATAAATCACGGCGGCACCGGCAATCGCGCCCACGAGGGAGGCGATCACTCCGTTGGAAACGAGCATGATGGAAATCGGTGCGGAGCGCGTCATCTAAACTAAAGTAGCAAAGCTAAAATTATTATAATATTGATAAAAATCAAAGCAAAAGGATAGCGCTTGTGGATTTCGGGAAGAGGCGTCCCCGGTTCTACCGCCTTTCCCTATTCTTCGGCGTTGCCGTTCCCCGGCTTCACCACCTGGAAGACGCCTTTGTGCCGGCGTTTCGAAAAAAACGAAAAAACCCGCGCCGGGGTGGCGACGCGGGCTTTTCAAAAAAATGGGGGAGACTCCGCCGCCCGGGCATCCACCGGCCGGCTGGATTTCCTCGACCTTTACCGGCGGGTGATGACCCAGCGCAACTCCGCCGTCAACCGTTCGGGAGTGTAGGGTTTCGGGAGGATACCCGCGAAGCCCCGCTCCAGGGCCGCGGCCCGCGCGTTCTGCTGGAGGTAGCCGCTGCTGGCGATGACGGCGACTGAGGAATCCATCTGACGAAGCAGATCGGTGGTTTCCAGTCCCGACATGCCCCCCGGAAGCGCGAGATCCATGATGACCGCGGAGATGGGTTCGGATCGTTGCAGGTGCTGTCGGTAGGTCTCGATGGCTTCTTCGCCGGTATTGACGGCGATCGCCTGGAAACCCAGCGACTTGATGATGGCACAGCTCAGGGCGCGCATCCCGACCTCATCGTCGACGACGAGAACTCGGGTCACTTGCTGAGCGTTTTCGACCGGCGGATTGGAACTCTGGCCGGTCAGGGTGGTGGTTTGGATGCTCATGGCGGTGGAACGGTAATGGTTGAGGAACCTTCGTTTGCAGGAGGAGATTTGGGTAAAGGCATGTCGTCAGCAGGCGGTGTAGCTCACTTTCTTGATTTCATCGATGGTGGTGTTGCCGGCGAGGACCTGGACCAGGCCCTCCTGATAAAGGGTGCGGAACCCGGTCTTCAGCGCCGCGATCCGCATTTCGTTCTGGGGCGCGCCACGCTCCACCAGGTCGGCGATTTCAGAGTTCACCTCCAGCATTTCCATCAGCGCCAGCCGCCCGGTGTAGCCGGTGCCGTGGCATTCCGGGCACCCGACCGACATGTAGAGCGGATCGCGAATGGGCTCCTGGATGATGCCCTGCTGGTGCAGCAACTGCTGGATCTGGGGCGTCGCCTCGTAGGGACGCTTGCAGTAGTTGCAGAGACGACGCATGAGACGCTGGGCCTGGGTCATGGCCAGCGAATCGGCGACGAGATGGGGTTCCACGTTCATGGAAAGCAGGCGAGAGATCGCCCGCAGTGAATCGTTGGCGTGCAGGGTGGTGAGAACGAGGTGGCCGGTCAGGGCGGAGTTCACCGCGGCGTTGGCGGTTTCCTGGTCGCGACATTCCCCGATCAGGATCACATCGGGGTCCGAGCGGAGCAACGCGCGCAGACCGGTGGCGAACGAAAGATTGTGCGCCGAATCGGTCTGCGTCTGATTGATGCCCTCGATCTCGTACTCGATCGGATCCTCGATGGTGTGAATGTTGGTGCCCTCTTCGTTAACGCTGTTGATCAGCGCGTAGAGGGTCGTCGTTTTCCCGGATCCCGTCGGGCCGGTGATCAGGATCATCCCCTGGTCGCGGGCCATGACTCGCTTGATGATTCCCGTCTGTCGCCGGGACAGGTTCAGTTCGGAGAGTTCCTTGAGCCCGTCCTGCTTGTCGAGGAATCGCATGATGATCTTCTGCAATTCCTTCCGGCAGGGAACGGCGGCGACACGCACATCCACGCGGCGCTGGCGGATGGCCATGGCAAAGCGTCCGTCGAGGGCCTCCTGGCGCGTCTGGCTCATGTTCGAGTAGTTCTTCAGCAGGGCGATGAACTTCGGCATCATCTCTTCCGGTGCGGTGAACACCGTCTTGAGCTTGCCGTCGATCCGGGCCCGGAAGCGGGCGACGTTGTAGAACTTCTCGAGGTGCAGGTCGCTCGCCCTCGCGCTGATCGCGGTGTAGAGCACCCAGTGGATCAATTCCTCCGCGGAGTGATTGAGGTTCTGCGGATTGACCCTCGCGATGTCATCGGGATCGATTTCGACGAGCGATTCGGTTTCCGAGAGGCTCAGCGTCGATTTACGGACCTCCACGCCGCTCTGGGCATTGAGCGCCGAACCGGAGCGGTTGATCGCGTTGCGAATCTGTCGGGCATCGCCGAGGACGGGAATGAATTCGACGGGATCGTGTCCTGACGAAAGATACTCATCTTCGAACGCGTAGTTGTTCAGCTCGGAGCTGAGCAGGTAGATGTGATGGTCGCCGACAAAGAGCGGGAAAACGTTGTGCTTTTCCAGCAACGGGATCGAAAACGTCTCCTGGCGGGCCACCTCGTCGGCGTTGAAACAGAGTCGCGTGGGACCGTCGATGAGATACTGCAGGGCCACGCCCAGGCTCGGCAGCATCGAGTCGAAATCGGATCGATCCAGTCTTCCCTGTTTTTCGGCGGTTTCGGCGTGGAGCATCTCCAACCGGTCGCGCTCGGTCGGTTCGAAAGGGTAGTTCTGGAGAAGCCAGAAAAAGGCGTCGTCAAAGGCCTCCGGATCGAGATCCGGCGCCTTCAAAGGCTCGAGCGGGTTCTCGCGGGCGACCGGAGCCGCCTGCAGCCGCATCACCAGATCCTTGCGGATGGCCTCGTATTGCTCCGAAGAAATGGCGATCCTTACGGCCAGGCAGGGCGGCACTCCCCACATGTCCTGGGTTTTCGGATTCGAGTGGGCGAAAATCAGCAATGGCCCCAACGATGCCACCGGCAGCCAGGGGGCGTCGCTCTGGGGAAAACGTCCCAGTTTTCGGAGCAGCGCCTCCGCTTCCACCGAGCAGGTTTCGCGGGGCAGTTTGACCGGCACGATGCCGAACTGCACCGCGGTGCCTTCCAGCGACATCAGGCCGCCGCCGAAAAGATCGTCGAACGCCGCCGACGCTCCGGGCACGCCTTCATCCATCGGCGACAGGGCGCCGGGATTCGGGGTCAGGGGAGCTTCCAACAGTTGGGGCATGGCGGACAGGGCGTCGAAATTCGGAATCTGAAAAAGAGGTCAGCGGGAGCCGACCGGAGTGAAATTGTCGGGGAAGACGAACTGCTTGCCGAGGTCCCGGCCCTCGAAATCCACCTTCAAGCCCGCGCCGGCTTCGTCCGGGAGCAGGAGCTTCCATGACGAACCGGTCCATTGGATGCGCCAATCGTCCGTGCTGCTGGAGGTGTCGGGATTCCAATCGTCCCTCATGTAGGGACCCTTGTAGTAGACCTCCTTCTGGTAGGCCGCGCCGTCGGGCTCCCGCCATTGGAGCGAACGGAGCACCATGATTTCGTCACCGGCGCTGTTGGCCACGGCGTTGAATCGCAGATCCCAGTTCGCGTGCGAAAAATTCCGCGTCGCCTGGTTGAGGGTCTCGGTGAGATTCCGGGCGATGGTGTCCTTCGAGCGACCGGTGATGTCGCCAAAACCCCCGACGGCGATCGACGCGATGATGCCGATCACCGTGATGGTGATGATGATTTCGACGAGGCTGAAGCCCCGGACACGCCGAAGCGTTCTCGGATTTTCAAAGGCGATCATGTTTGCGGAACGGGATCGAATGGGGGGATGGGAGGAGCGAAGCGCGGGATCGAATCAATAGGTGATGTCGGAGGTGCCTTCTTTCAGGCCGGCCTTGGTCAGTTTGGTGAGGTCGTCGGGAATATCGATACTGAAGCCGCCCGGCTGATAGTCGGAGAAGGCATCGGGGGCGAAAGCGAGATAGGGGGCCAGGGCCGTGTATCGCTCGTTGTCATTGGCCAGCGTTCCCCAGTCGGTGATCGCGGTGGTCCGGCCCTTGGACTGGACGTAGGAAGCCACCGCCATGTTGATCGCTTCGGCGCGGGAGATGGCCAGGTTGCGCTCGCTGTCCTGCTTGATGGCGATGATGTTCGGCAGGGCCAGGAAGGCGATGATGCCGATGATGCCGACGGCGGCGAGAACTTCCACGAGAGAGAAGCCCTCCGTCGGTCGGCGGGTCGGGAATGGGTGTGTGAAGTTCCTCATGTTCGCTGACGGCTGTTGGTTTCGGGTTACTTCAGTTCGACTTTCGGATAGGACGCGGCGTTCCAGGCGGGAAGCTCCAGGTACTGGTTCGTCTTTTTCAGCGCCTCGCTGAGCACCTGACCCGTGTTGGTGGTGTTGGTGCGGAAATGGGCGATGGTCTTTTCGTCGAGGTAATTGGCGACCAGGTTGAGCCGGGCCAGGCTGGTGGTGGCGGCGTTGTATTCGGTCCGGGCTCCGGACAGGCTGCCGGTGCCGCTGGCTTTGGCGGTGACCCACGCGTTGACCGCCGACTGCACGGCGGCCTGTTGCTGGCGGGCGACCACCCGCCGGGTATCCTGGGCGGCGTTCGAGAAGGCGCTGATGACCAGCGCGGCCATGATCGCGATCACGGAGATCACGATCAGCATTTCCACCATGGTGAATCCACGTGAAGCGCGGCGTCGGCCGGCGATGGGATTGGATTTCTTCATGGGGAAAGGGAGGAATGAAATCGGGGAGTGAAGAGGGTCGAGTGGCGGACTCAACAGGGTTTGCTGAGCGGGTTTCTTCCGAGCCCTGTCAAAGCCGCCGGGATCCGTGAGAATCCCGGCGGCCAAAATGACAGCTCATCTGGTTGGATTCAGAGCCGGTTTGATGATCATGGCTAAAGCTTCGCCAAACATCTGAAATCCTGGTTCACCAGTTTGGGTGTACCGGTGGGTGGATTCCTTAGTTTCCTCCGGCTCCGGTGTATTGCAGAAGTCCGTTGGCCACGGTCAGATAGGTTGTGGCGCTGACTTGTTCTTCCGCGTCGAGACCGGGAACTCCGAAAAACGTTCCCTGGAAAGGGCCGTCCGCGGGACTGCCGCCCACTTCCACCATCTGCTTGACGATGACTTTGGGGTCGGTTTCGGACCCCACGAAGTCCAGGCCGGCCGCTTGAGCGGAAGCACAGACGGAGGCGAGGTTCTGAGCGTTACGACGATCTTTCGATTTCTCGGCGGTATCGTTGATCTTGCCGATGTTCGGGATCGCGATGGCGGCGATGATGCCGATCACGGCAATGACGACGAGCATTTCGACAAGGCTGAACGCAGCCTTCATCGGATTCTTGCGGTGTACTTTCATGGTATTGCTTGGTTGTTGTTCCAGTTGTTGGTTGTTGCTAAAGCCTCGCCACCAGGGTGGTTGGCCTCCACAAAAATCATTTTAATAATAAAAACCATAATATCAAATAAAAATCGTAACGATTTGTTGTTTTTCTCAGCTTTGTTTCCCCTTGGCTTTGAATTCTCGCAATTGCGATGCGAAAACTGAAGCTGAGCTTGGGAGTTATTTCTTCAGGAGGGCGTCGCCGAGGCTGAAAACCGGGGCGTAGATCGCGTAGATGAGCCCGCCCACCATGCCTCCGAGGATCACGATGGTGAAAGGCTCGATGAGCTTGTCGATCTGGTTGGCGATGCCATCGAGTTCGTCTTCGTAGTCTTCGGCGATCTCGTTGAGCAGTTCGGTGCCGGCGCCGGTTTCCGCCGCCACTTCCATCAGACCGCAGATCAGGCGCCCATCGTTGCCGAGCCAATGGGATTCGACCAGGAAGGCGTCGGGCAGGGTGAGGCCGTTGAGGATGTGATTCTTCACCTTCTCGAAAAAGGTCTTGTAGTAGATGTGCCACGCGGTGTCGCGCGTGATGTCCAGCGCGGTCGACAGGCGGACGTTGGCCTCGATCAAGAGCGCCAGGGTGCGGAAGCCCACGGCGGCGGCGGATTTCCGAACGATGTTTCCGATGATGGGCAGCCGCGTGAGGGCCAGCTGGACTTTGGGAATGGCGATGATCTTGTTCCAGTTCTTGAACATCGCGATCAGTCCGATCACGGGAATGGCGACCAGCCAGGGCTGCTTGAGCAGAACGTTGGACACCGCCATCAGCATCTTGGTCGGAGCGGGCAGGTCCGAGTTCAGGGAGGCGTAGAGTTTCGACATCGCCGGAACCAGGGTGAAGCTCATGGTGATGACCACCCCGACTCCCAGCGTCAGAACGATGCCGGGATAGATCATCCCCGCTTTGAGTTTGCGCAGGATGCGGGAGGTTTTGCGCTGGCTGTCGGCGATGCGGCGGAAGATCTCGGGAAGACGACCGGCTTCCTCACCCGCCCGGATCAGGGCGATCACGTCGGGCGGAAAGAGGTCGCTCTGGCGCGCCATGGCGTCGCTCATCTTTTCGCCCTGGGTGAGCGCCTCGGAGATCTCGGCGATCGCTCCCCGGAAGCGGGGGGATTTCACCCGGTTCGCCTGCAGGTGGAAGCTCTTGATGATCGGAATGTTCCGGTCGAAACACTTCGCGAGTCCGTTGAACAGGGCGACCCGGTCGGATTGCCCGCCTTTTGGGCTGCTGAGGCGCTGGATCTTTTCATCCGCCCCCGTGACGTCGGAGATCTTGGCGGTTTCGACTTCGGTCTTGCCGGAGCCGATCAATGCCTTCTCGTCGGTGTTGGTGTCGACGAGGGCGATCGTGTCGCGACCGGTGTGGATGTTGCTGAGAACGACTTTCTTGAGCATGGGTGGAACGGGTTGCTTGGAAAGTGAGTTGAGGGGGCGTTTTCTTTGGTCAGGGAATCGTGATGGATGTGTCGGAGCGGTAGGCTCGTTGCGTGATGGTGCGGGAATCGGATTTGCCGCCACCGGTCCAGATGCCGCCCGTCCAGGATTGGGTGGCGGGGCTGGGATTGAAGGTGATGGTGACGTCCGCATAGCCGACCGACGCCGAGGGGAGTCCCGGCACGGCCGGCGTGTGGGCCACGGATTCGGTGCCGGTGGTCATGGTCAGGTCGCTGACCACGGATTCGGGAGGAAGCAGCGCCTCGATTTGCGATTCGGAAAGACCGAGCCGGTAAAGACTCGCCGCGTTTTCCTGGTAGTTCAGCGCCACGCAGGTCCGCTCGTTCATTTCGTCCTGCGTGATGAGGGCGAGTGTGAGGGCGGAGGCGGCACTGACGCCGATCATCAGCACCACGCCGGCGACCAGGGCCTCGATGAGCGTGTAGGCTCCGGTCCGGCGACGCGTTTCCTGTATTTTGAGTTTCATGAGTAGATCCTGCGTCCGGAAGCGTTAAGGAGCATCCGTGGCAAAGGTTTCGATCCAGGCATTGCGCGAGGCGAGGGGACGAAGACCGGCGATGGCGTCGGTATTCGTTTCGCGGGAGAGAACGACGGATCCATCGGCCACATGGATGGAGCGATTCGTCCGGATGCCGCCCTGGAGGGTCACTGTGCTGACGGAGGCGGCGGAAACGTTGAGTTCCACGTTGTCCAGATCCAGGAGCGCCCGCCACGTGGGAAAGGCGGTGCCGCTGGTGACGGCGACGTTGACCGCATTGTTGTCACCGTATTTCTCCACGGCCAGAATGAGCGGGCGATTGTTGGCTCCTTCCAGGCGGATATCGGTCAGAGGCAGCACTCCGGAACTGTCTTCGTAGAGCACGACCACCAGGGGCGAGAGCGACTCCGCGGCGGTGAGTGAGGCGGAATCTTCCTGGCCCCGGAGGATCAGGGTGCCGATCGCATTCTGGAGGAACACGTGGTCGACCGAGGGATCGTCCAGATCGAGGTAGGCGGTGCCGGCCCCGTCGAGGGCCACGGAGACGGGATTGGCGCGAAGGATGTCCCAGCGCTGGTCGGAGGTGAGAGAGTTGCTGCCACCGGCGAT
Source organism: Verrucomicrobiia bacterium (assembly GCA_020439945.1). Lineage (GTDB taxonomy): Bacteria > Verrucomicrobiota > Verrucomicrobiia > Verrucomicrobiales > DEV007 > JAEUHH01. The sequence continues at coordinate 23,494 of JAGRPB010000021.1, read as the reverse complement.
CTGGGTGAGGATGTCCTGGGGCAGGGGATAGTTGCTCCTGAGGATGTCGACGAGCACCAGGGCATCTGCCGTGGTGGTGGCTTGGTCGATGACCGCGGAGAGAACGGAAGAGGAAAGGGGAGCCAGCGGTTGCAGGGTGGTCTGAATGAGGGTGGTGACGCCCGTCTGTCCCAGGATCAGGGCGAGCAGGGTCGCGTCGGAGGCGCCTGTTGGATTGCTGGCGGCTCCGGAACTCTGAACGAACGGAGTGTCACCGGGAAGCGGCGCCGAAGTGAGCGGCGTGACCGTTTTGAGATAGTCGTTCAGCGCATTGTCGGGATTGTTGATCACATCGGACGTGCCGTTGAAGCTGGGGGCGCCGTTCACGAATCCCGAAGTCATCGGAGGCATCGGCAGATTGTCCGGCAGGATCGCCCCGTCGGCCGTGTCGATCAGGCTCAGCTTGGGGGCGCTCGAATTCGCGGCGATGACGCGATCCGCTTTCAGGGACGCCGTGGTGGTGGCGTAGTTGCTGTTCCAGAAAACAGCGCGCCCTTTGATCGACAGATTGCCGGTGAAGTCGATGGTGGGAAGTCCGGACGCCTTCTGCGCCTCCACCACCAGGAGATCTCCCGCCAGCGCGGGATTGATCGACTTGGCTTCGAACAACTGGGGGTAGGTGGCGCCATCGAAATCGAAGGTGCCGCTGATATCCGCCGAAAAAGCGGTGTCGGCCACGGTGCCGGTTTTGTTAAGCCGGAGACTGTTCGAGACGGCCAACGGAATCGAGGAGGGATCGTAGTCTGCGATGGTGCATTCACCCCAATTCTTTGGCAGGGTGGAGACGGCATCGGTCGCCGTGGCGTCCTGGGTGGCGGAGGCGCGCTGGAGCATCACTTCCTTGGCGACGGCCCGACTGTTCGCGGCGCGGGTGCGACGGGCGGAGGCGTCCTCACGAACGACCGCTTCCTCGGACTTCGCCTGGATGAGCGAGAAGAAGGCGGCGGCGCCGATGGTGCCGACGCCCGCGATCACCATGCAGATGACGAGAATGCTGCCTTTCTCGCGCTGGAGGTGGCGCCTGGTTTGGGTGGAGACGAGTTTCATGGTTTGTGTTGTTGGTGCTGGATGATCAAAGGGAGGGGAACATCGGCGCGACCAGGGTGAATCCGGTCTTACCTGCCAGGTGCCCGTAGGCTTCCAGGGGATCTGAGGTCGCCGTGGGCTTGCTGGCGGTCGGGGTCTTGAGTGGATTGATCGACGGGTCGGGCCACCAAATCAGGTAGAAGGGACCCGAGGGGCCCTGCTTGAATCGATCGATGGCCGCGCCCTCGTTTTTCGCCAGGCGGCTGCGACTCTCGAACGCCACCACCGAAGGGATCAGGAAATCCTCGGGACCGTCATCGTAGAAAATGTCGTAGTAGTGGGTCAGGGCTCCGTTTTTGTAGCGGCGGACCGACGCATAGGTGCCGGCCGGATCGGTCAGGGTCTGGAAGTCGATCTCGTAAACGGCCTGAACTTTCAGATAGTCGGGCTGATCGGTGGGCGCGATCAGGAAAATGGTGGTGTTGGGAGCCGTGGATGGTGGCACGTTGCGGTAGCTGGTGAAGACGCTGGCGGTGGTCGGCTCCACGTTGGCCAGATACTGGCGGAAGGCTTCGGGTGAATCCAGCGTCGGATTGGTGACCGCGGGATCCGCGTAGGGCCAGTCGAGCCATTCGGGACGCAGGCTGTTCAGGCCGGAACGGGCCAGGCAAAAGACGCTCTCGGAACGGCTGAGGTCATCGAGAAACTGGTCCCGCATCTCATGCACAAAAGCGAGCCGGCCCAGGTTGGGTGAAGCCGGGGTCCGCACGGTGGAGGAATTGATGCCGTAGAAATTGTCGCAGACGGTCGTGCCGAGTGAGATTTCGTAGATCGTGGAAAACTGTTTCCCATTCTGGGTGATCGCACTGAGCGCCAGGGCCGCCGTGCCGATGAACATCGCCGACAGAGACATGGCGACGAGCATCTCGACAAAGGTGAAACCCGACGCGCTCGATGCGTGCCGGGTGGCGACCTTGGCGGGGCTGTGGGAAAGGTTGATCATGCCGCTTACTGGCCTTCCTTGAAGGCGGTGGCCGGGATATCGTTGGGAAGCTGATCGGTGGCGATCTGGTCGGCCGAGGGCGTTTCTTTGGGCGCGTGTTTGGTGCCGAATCTCCGGGAATTCACGTCGGTGCCGTCGGCGGCGATCAGGTCACCGTCCGGACCGGACACTAGCCCCGGTCCCTTGAGCAGGTAGCGAACCTTTGGAGTGAGGTCGTAGGTCAGCGTCAGACGCTTGCCATTGAGTTTGCCGGTTTCCGCGTCGATCCAGGCGAGTTCGATGGAGGTGTCGGTGATGCGTTCGACGATCAGGTTTTCGGTCTGGCTCTCGATCACCTGGTCGACCATCTTGCCGCGTTCGAAGATGATCTCTCCGGCCAGCACGCGGTAGCCCTGGGGGCCGTTGGAGCGACCCGTGATCGGCAGATTGTTCAGGACGTTGCGGATCAGATCGGCTTCGGTTTCCTGTTCGGTTTCCTCCGTGATCAGATCGACGTCCGGATTCCGCCGGGCAAAGGGATTGCGCTCGTCGCCTTTCAGGACAAGGGACCGCTTGTCACCGGGCATGATCGAGATGACGCGGTTTCGTGCCACCTTCGGAAGAGGCGTGGCCGTCGTCGTCGACGGAAGATTGCCGGCCAGGGGAATGTTTTCCTGGGCGCTGGCGATCGATCCGGCGCCCAGCGCCAGTCCGGCGAGAGCGGGGAGGAGGGCCGTGTGAAAGTAGGTCTTCATGAGTCGGTTTTCTGCTGTTCTGCCTGGGCCGCCTCGGCGACCGCGGGCGCCATAATGGGCATCTCCAGTTTGAGCTTCATGCGGATGTTGTTGGAGCGGTCGCCGCGGATGATGTTGCAGCTGGTGATGCGGCAGGAGGGGACGGATTGCTCAAGTTGGCCGAGCCAGTTGAGCGTTTTGGCGTAGTCGTCCTCGAAGTCCAGATCGCCCTCCAGAACGCCGATCAGGGTGCCGCGTTCTTCGCCCTGGAATTCCTTCAGCTGGAATCGCTGCGAGAGCAGGAACACCTGGCCGGTGCGGATGGCGTCACTGATCTTCTGCTCGCCTTCCTGGGGATTGGTCACGGTGACGAAATGCCCCAGCCACTCGTGGTAACCGTTTCTCAGGTCGAACGTTTCCCGTTCCAGCATGATCAGGTTCGTCTCGGCGATGCTGCGCTGGAGCTCGGCGTTTTCCGCCTCGGCTTTGGCGGATTCGGCGGCCTCCCGGGCCTTGCCGGTGCGCAGCCGCATTTCCTGGGTGCCGTAAACCATCGCGCCGATCAGCACGAGGAGAACGAAGCAGGCCATTTTGTGATTGTTCATTTCGGTGTGGGGAAAATGGGTTTCGAGATGGCTCGGTTCACTGAGCCTTGTTCCAGATCAGCGTGGCCTGGAAATCGATCGCGTTTTCGGCTTTCACCTGCTGAGCCGAGTAGGTCTGGTAGTCGATCGCGGAGAGCGCATCGAGGGTGGATTCCAGCTGCTCGCTGCCGGCGTGATTGATCTTCAGCGTCATGAAGAGATGGGCCGGCATGGCGGGGTTCCGGTCCATGTTGAGTTCCGCGATGGTGGCGTTGGCTTCCATGCTGCGGGTGATCGTGACCGTGATCGGCTGGACCGGGCGGGCGCCGTCGACCCAGTCGGCGATGCGCTCGGCGGCCTGGGCTTCGCTGTTGATCTTGCCCTGCTTGTCCATGATGGCCGTCTGCTCGGCCATGGCGCGGGTGACTTCGGACTGCCAGGTTTTCTCGTCGCGTTGGTGGCCGCGCAGCGCGCTGTAGAAGTAGATGTTCAGTCCGATGGCGAAAATGGCCACGAAGTAGAAACCGACCGGGATCAGGCGATAGAAATTCGGCAGGCCTCCCGAAATGTTCGGGCGGTCCGTTTTGATGTCTTGAATGATGAAGTCCATGATCAAGAGAGGAGGGAACGGGATGGATTGATCGGAGCGGAGGGAAGCGGGCTCAGTGGCGGGCCATCAGATTCCAGAGGTAATTCGGCTCGGTCAGATTCGTGATGTGAAAATTGCCGAGTTGGGGGAGGTAGAGCCGTTCGAAATCCGTGCCGGGCTCGTCCGCCAGGAAAAGGAACTTGGTGCCGGCGTCGGCGGACTTCAGGAACGGGCGGATCACCTGGGCGACGGCGTTGTTGTCCTGCGGCGGCAGACCGCTGCGGCAGCGAACATCCTGCCATTGGCCGTTCTTCTGGTGCATCACAAAAAGGGAATTGTTCAGCCAGATCAGGATGATCAGATCCTGCGCCTTGCGGGCGGCGTCCGACTCGATCTGCGAGAGCAGGTGAGTGGTCATCGCGAACAGACCGCAGGAGATCCGGGCCGCGCGCATGTTGTGATTCCGCAACGCGTCCTCGACCGTCTGGATGAGCGAGTGGTCGCAGGCCATCAGGAGCGAGGAGCTGGTGTCCTGGCTGTGGTGGAGGGCGTAGCGTTTGCTCCGGTCATACTTGGTGCCGAGGAGGGACTTGGGATTGTTCCGGATTGTTTCCTCCCAACCGGCCTTGCGGCTCAGATTGTGCTCCAGCGTGATGATGTAGCGGGTGTTGACGGAAACGCCCACCCAGCCGTCTTCCGAATAGCTGGCCCATTCGTCGGCCATCGAGGCGGCGATGTCCATGAACTCGCCCTCGGCCTGACCGACATCCTCGACCTTCTGTTTCTTGCCGAGCAGAGCCCAGCTCACGTGGCCACGGCTGATGTTGATCAGCACCGAGCGGCGATTGGGAAACCGACGATGCCACGCGGCCGACGCGTTGTCGGGTTCCGGCCGGAAGGCGGCAAAGGTCAGAACGTCTTTGATGTCGCGGAATTCCATGTTGTTCAGGCGTTGAGATTTTCGGCGTCGTTGCCGATGGCGGCTTCTTCGTAGAGAAATTCGGCTACCTCATGTTCTGAGAAGCCGGTCTTGCGCTTCGCGGAGGGTGTCCAGCCTTCGTATTCCCGCTGCTTCAGGCTGTGGTCGAAGTTCTGCATGCCCTTCGTCGTCCCGGTTTCGAGTTCGTGATCGAGACGCTTGAAATCGCCGCGGCGGATCATTCCGGTGACCGAGTCATAGGGGAAAAGGATCTCGTGAACGGGAAAACGGCGGTCGCGGACCTGGTCGAAGAGGAGGCGCTGGCAGAGAATCATCCGCATCGAATCGGCGAAGGAGAGCATCGCGTTTTCCATCCGTTCCGAGGGGATCAGCTTCAGGAAGCGCTGCACCGTCTGCGCCGCGCTGGAGGTGTGCATCGTTGCCACCACGACGTGGCCCGTTTCCGCGGCCTGCAAGGCGATCTCAGCCGTTTCACCATCGCGGATTTCCCCAATGACGATCACGTCGGGCGCCTGGCGGAGCGCGGCGCGGAGCGAGTTGCCGAAATCCAGTTCGTCGCTCCCGATCTCCCGCTGCGTCACGAGCGAGGGAAGGGTGGTGGGGAGGATGTACTCGATGGGATCCTCGAAGGTGATGACATGCTCGCGCCGGCGGGAGGCCCGCGCGGTGACGAGCGAGGCGATCGTCGTCGATTTACCGGATCCCGTGGCGCCACAGACGAGGATGAGCCCGTTTTCCGCCTCCAGGAAGGCCTTCAGCGACGCCGGCGGCAGCGAAATCTGCTCGGGCGAGGGAATCTGCGAGGGCAGCAGGCGCAGGACCCAGCGGAGACGGCCGCGGGTGGTGAGACGATTGACGCGGAAACGCAGCGGACCGATCTGCCAGGCGTAGTCCTCGCAGCCCGGCGTCACAGGCAGGGCCTGCTCGGGCTGATAGACGAACGAATCGGAGATGAGTTCACCGTTGCGCCGGTAGAGGACGCGTTCCCACGGCGTGATGTAAAAGTCGCTGATTCCACTCTGCTGGGAGAGGTGGAGAATCCGATTGCCCAGGGGGCTTCTTTCATCAAGTCCTTCCATGATTCAGGGTATTCAGGGCGATGTGACAAAGGTTCCGTTCAGGCTGCCGCGGCCGGTGGCGCCCTCGTAGACGTGGAATTCGTTGCTGGTCGAGAAACCGAAGGAATCGGTGCCGCCAAAGCTGAGCTGAAGCCCGTAATCGATGCCGTCGATCTTCAGGGAAATGTCCTGGGTGATGTTGGTCAGTCTGACGAAATCGGCGCTGGCGGCGGGGTTGTCGGTGTTCTCCGTGTTGACCAGGTCGAACTTCAGATCGAACGAAATGTCCTGTGCCGGATCGGCGAGCGCGATGTGGATTTTCAACTGAACCTGCGTGGCGTGCGAGTCGTTGAAGGTGGTGCCGTTGTGATAGTAGATCTCGCCAATCTTGAACGCGTCGCCCGGAGTCACATTGCTGAAGCTGGCCGCATCGAAGCGTAGCGTGTTGGGTTCGCCGGCATCGACGAGGGTGCCTCCCAGATCGATGGTCGGATCTCCGTGGGAGAAAAAGGTGCCGTCGTCGGTGATGCTGTAGAGGAGTTCTTTGCCGCCCTTCGGTTTCTCGAATTGCCCGTCGATGTCTCCGGTCAGATTGGTGGCCACCGGATAGTAGAACTCTTTGCGAGTATTGCTGTTGCTGTAGGAGTCTTTGTCGAGAGTTTCGTATTTGGCCTGCACCTCGACGTTTTTCGAGACACTGATGGATCCCGGGTAGGGCACCCAACCTGCCTTGTCGATGTTGACCAAGGCGGTGGCGATCGAAGCGTCGGGAAGATTTCTCAGGGAGATGGTTAGTGGGAAACTTCCCCGCGGGTAGCCGCCACCGGGGAGGTCGAAAATCGGCGTCGGCAGAGTGGGAGGCGCCGGGATGGTGTAGAAACCGTAGCGGATTCCGCTGTTGCGGTAGTTTTCCGTATCCAGGGCGATCGCCTGGGCGCGGAGTTCCTTGTCGCGACCGATCGAGAGGGTTTCGCCCCCGTAGTCTTTCCACGCACCATTGTCGATCCGATAGACGACTTTCCCGTAGGCGGGATCCGGCAGACTGCCGATGGTGATACTCAGATTGAAATCGGCTTTCGGATACTGTCCGCCAGGGAGCGAAAAGGTGGGCATGTCCAGAACAGTCCTCGGGTCGGTCGGAGGTTCGGGCTCGGGTTCCGGCTCAGGTTCGGGTTCCGGCTCAGGTTCCGGAGTGCTGCTGGGAGGCGATGAATCGGCCGGCTCTGAGTGGACCGGGATCGAGGACGCGCCCGAACTCGAGGTCGGATTGGTCAGACCGTTGTTGTAGTCCCATACCCAGGAATCGTTGCTCGAATACAGAACCGCGCCGTGTTCGCGCGTCTCCTCGGTGCTCGTCAGTTCGTTGAGACTCTCATCGAGGTCGAAGCGCACGCCATTGCCGGAGGACACCACATCGAAGCGTTTTTCGGCGGCATTGTAGACCGCCCTCAGTTGGGAATCGTCGGTGGTGACGGGCACCGCGATGACCCGCGGATCGATCATGCGTCCACTCGGTCCTCCCGTGTGGCGCTTGGCGTCGGCGGCGCTCCGGGTGGATTTGAGCTTGGCGATGACCTGCTCGGGAGTGGTCAGCCCGTCCAGAGAACCGCCGTTGGCCAGATAGACATCGATGGCGGAATTCAACGTGGCCACTTCCGAGCTGACTTTCTCGCTCTTGGCGACCTTCGTCACTTCGCCCACCGAGATGAAGGCAATGGTCGCCACCAGGCCCAGGATGAAGATCGCCGCCAGGACTTCGATCATGGAAAAGGCGCTTCGGGAGCGGGCCGTTCCGATCGTGGTTGAGGGAAAATGAAGGTGGCGTTGGCGGAACATCGTTATAAAAACAAACGAAAGTTATGAAAATTATCATATTGGCGGAACAGGTCAAAGAAATTAATTTTGAAAACCATAAATATTTTGTTTGCCATTATTTTTATGAAAATTATAATGTTGGGCAACAGACCCCGATTTCCACATGAATCGATTCCAGATTGTTTTCATCGTCACCGCCGCAGTAGTTGGTTTGAGCCGCGTTTCACCGGCTCAGAGCCTGCAGACCCAGTTGGCCGTGCCCAATTCTCCCGCCTACGAGCAGGCAGCCGCCAAACTACGCATGGCGCCGCCTCGTCAGTATGACTATGAGAAGGCGATGCTGACCGATGTGATGCGTTTCATCGCCAATGACGCGGGTATCTCATTTTTCGGTCTTCCCGAAGGCGCCTCCGGAGCCGATCGCCTGGTCACGTTCTCCATCAATGCCAGTCCCTTCGTCGCACTCGAGACCCTGGCCAAGGCCAACGGCATTTCGCTGATCAACGAAAACGACATCTGGTACATCCGCCCGGCCGACGACAAGGAACTGGTGGGGCGCATCTACCAGATCAACTACAACCCGCAGGAAATGGTCACCAAGAACGACCAGGCGGGTGCTACCGGCCTCTCGGGCGGCAGCGGCGGTGGTTTTGGCGGCGGAGCCGGGTCGGGAGCGAGTTCCGTCGGCCTGAATCTCCAGGGTGCGCCGAATTTCTTCGTCACCGAGCCGAGCCGTTTGCTCGAAGACATTCGCGCCATCGTCGATCTGCCCACCACCGGCCGGAACGCGACCTTTGCGCCCGTCGGCTCGGTCGACACCGTCGGCCAATTGGCGCTCGGTGGGCTGCAGGGACAACCCGATGTCTTCGTGCGGACCGGGCAGGATCAGGATGCCGCCAGCGCGTCAGACGGCTCCGGTCAGGCCAAGGTGATCTGGAATTCGGATTCCAACACACTCTACGTGGTCGCCACGCGCCAGCAACATCAGTGGATCGAGGGCTATCTCGCCGCCGCCGATCAGCCTCAGCCACTGATCGCGGTCGAAGTGAAATTTCTCGAGATCAACAAGGATCCCCAGAGAGAACTGGGTATCGACTGGAGTGGAACACTTTCCGGAGGGTGGGGGGCCACCGTGGAAGGCGTCGACGGATCGATCAGCAGCCCGATCAATCTGGACCGGGTCGGTGACTACACCTTGCCCACCGCGATTCTCAGCTACGACGATGTGAACGTGCGTCTCCGCGCGCTCTTTGATGATCGGAAGAACCGCACCGTTTCCTACCCGCGAATGATCACCCTCGACAATCGCGAGGTCAGCTTCCGCAGCGTCATCAACCAGCCGGTCCTTTCCTCCAGCGCGTCGACCAGCCTGGGCGCCGGCGCCACCCAGACCAACTCGGTCGAATACGTGCCGATCGGAACGGTCATCAACATCCTGCCCAAGCGTCTCAGCGACGGCAAGGTGCTGCTCAATGTCTCCATCACCGTGTCCGACATCATCGGCACCGAGACCATCAACGGCAATCCTTTTCCCATCGCCTCGTCCCGCGTCTACACCGCCCCCATCAACGTGGAAAGCGGCTACACCGTGGCCATCAGTGGGCTTGATTCCGCGGAAGACGATCGCTTCGATCAGGGCGTGCCCGTGCTCGGCCGCATCCCGATCCTCGGCTACGCCTTCAAATACCGGGGCGAATCCCGCAATCGCCAGCATCTCATGATGCTGATCACGCCGACCCTGATCAATCCCCGTGAACCCGGTGTGCCGGAACGTCCCACCATCAGGAATCCCTGGGGCTCTTCCCTTCCGGCCTTCGATCCTTTCGGCGACGATCAGCTTCCCCCGGACGAACGCGATTTCTGGGAGGAACGCGACGCCAAGAAGAATTCCCGCGATGCCGCGATGAATCCCAGCCCCGTCGGTCCCGCCTATCCGATGATGCAGCCGGTGCCCGCCGCCGCGCCGATGACCCGTTCCGCCGGCTATTCTTCGGCCGCCGCCCACGCCACCGCCTCGGAACCCTACGCCGAAGCCGAGCGTGCCCCCGCCTGGGAGACCGCCGCCGAACCGATGGCCACCACTTCCCAGAAATCCCAGAAAGGACTTTTCGCCAGGATTTTCGGAAACAAGAAGGCGCCCGAATCGATCTCGACGGGGCCGGTGATGGAAGAAGCGCCGGGCACCGTGCAGCCCATTCCGGCGCCCCCGATTCCCGATGCCGCCGCCGAGCCTGTCATGGCCTCCACCGACCCGAGACCGGCCCCCCGTGCGGCGCTGCCCGCCGAAAGCAATTCCCCGGCGCCAACGCCGAAGACCACCTCCGGGAACGGGGGATTGCGTTGGGATGGCGCCCGCTTGGCCGGAGGCACCGCGGCCGTTCCGGGAGCCGTCGCCCAACTCGAGCAGCAGATGGACGCGGCCCGAAACGGCCAATCCACTGACGTGTCCCAGGTCCGCACCGATACCGCGCGGCTGCTCGAATACGTGAATCATCTCCGCGCCGATGGTCAGATTTCCATGAATGGCGATCTGAGCGACGAATGGTGGACACTCATCAAGTTGAAGACTCAGGCCAACGCAATCTCCCGTTCCAATGCGCCGGTCATGGTCGACAACACCGTCGATACCGAGTAAGCAACCGCAAGTCAACAGGGTCAGGTCCCGCACTTGACCCTGTTGACTGCTTCCGGGCCCGGCTTCGGCCGGGCTTTTTTCGTTCGTCGCGTTGCCAATCCCTCCCGCGGGGCGGAAAGTGGCGGCGATGACTCAGAATCCAGAAAACGCCCGATCTTCCGATTCCCGTTTCGACTACGACTTCGTGGTCATCGGTGGCGGCAGCGGCGGCTACGCGGCGGCTCGCACCGCCCACGAGGCCGGATTGAAAACCGCCGTGATCGACGGCGCCGAAACGCTGGGCGGACTCTGCATCCTGAGAGGGTGCATGCCGAGCAAGACCCTGATCGAATCCGCGAATCGCGCCCGCACCATTCGGCGGGCCCGTGATTTCGGCCTCCGCGCGGAAAATTTCGCCTTTCACGGATCGGAGATCATCTCTCGCAAACGGGCGCTCATTCAGGAGTTTGCCGGCTATCGCCAGCAGCAGTTGGAGGACGATCGCTTCGATCTGATCCGTGGCGTGGCCGCCTTCGAAGATCCCCACTCGCTGCGAATCACCATGAGGGACGGCGGAGAGGAACGTTCGATCACCTTTGCCACCGCCTGCGTTGCCACCGGCTCGGTCATTCAGACCATCGATTTGCCCGGGTTGGAGGAATGCGGCTACTGGACCAGCGACGACGTGCTCGACAGCGAGGAGATCCCGCCATCGATCGTGGTGCTGGGTGGGGGAGCGATCGCCCTGGAAATGGCCTGCTATTTCGAGGGATTGGGCTGCGAAGTCACGGTCGTCCAGAGGAGCGAGCAGGTGCTGAGCGGTTCCGACCGGGATGTGGCGAAAGCCCTGGAGGAAGCGATTTCCAGCCGGGAGAACCTCAATTTGTTCACCGGCACATCGCTGCAGAGGGTCGAACGGAGCAGTGATGGACGGGCGGTGGTCCATTTTCTCCACGATGGCGTGCCGAAGGAAGTCAGCGGCGAACGCATCTTGCTCGCCCTGGGCCGGAAACCCGCGATCGCCGGTCTGAATCTGGAGACGGCCGGGGTGGAACTCGACGAACGCGGGCGACGCATCGCGACGGATCGTCGGATGAGAACCTCCCGGCCGCATATCTTCGCGGCGGGCGATGTCTGCAGTCCGATCGAGGTGGTGCACGTGGCCATCGAGCAGGGGGAGGTGGCCGCCCACGAGGCGGCCAGGATGTTGGGAAAACTCGACGCTCCGGAGAAGTCGATGGACTACCGCCTGAAACTCTTCGGCGTTTTTACCGATCCCCAGGTGGCGACCGTGGGCATCGGAGAGGACGAAGCGAGGTCAGAGGGCCGGGAAGTGGTGGCGGCTTCCTACCCGTTTGACGATCACGGAAAATCGATGGTGATGGGGGAAACCCACGGTTTTGTGAAGCTGATCGCCGATGCGAAAACCAGGACGCTGATCGGAGGCGCGGTGGTGGGGCCCGAAGCGGCGGAAATCATTCACGAAATCGTGGTAGCTCTCAAATTCAATTGTACCGCTGAGCAATTTCTGGAAATTCCACACTACCATCCCACCTTGAGCGAGATTTGGACCTATCCTGCGGAGGAATTATTGGAATTATAACAAGGGCTCTTATTTTAAAAATGTCGCCAAATAAGGATTGACGCCATCACTCCGAGTCAGTAAAAATTCGCCTGTGCTAAAGCAAATCATCAATCAAGACCCGTCTGACCCGTCGAAAAAGGATTCGGCGCCCAATGTGTCGGGCGGAATCGATAAATCATCCTCCAAACCCGGCGCCTCGAGCGCACCCAAAATGAGCAGCAGCAAAAACGTGCTTTCGAGCGACGTCGAAATCAAAGGCACTCTGAAATTCGCCAACGACTTGATTATCGATGGCCGTATCGAAGGAGAAATCATGTCCGAAGGCGACCTGACCGTGGGCGAAAACGCCAATCTCCACGCGGACATCAAGACGCGCTCGGTGACGGTTTTTGGCAAGGTTCACGGAAACATCACGGTGACGGATCGTTGTGAACTGAAGCAGAATGCCGAGCTCCACGGCGATGTGACTGCCGGGAAACTGGCGATCGAGGAAGGTGCGACCTTCATGGGTTCCTCCACGGTCGGCGCGGCCGCCAAGGCCCAGCCGAATCGTCCTCCCCAAGGCGGTGGCGGTGGCGGCGGGTCCCCCCAGGGCGGCGGCGGATCAGGCGGCGGCGGGCAGCCCGTAGGAAAATAGGTATTTTTAAATTTTCACAGACGCTGGCGTGAAATTCGCTGGCTTTTGCCGCGGTTCGCGGAATCTTTCGAAGGCGTGCCCACCCTGATGGGCACGCCTTTTTTTCTGTCAAATACGCTCTGGAAAGTGGAATTGAAACACCAACGAGTTGTGTTCGGGTTGTTATCCAGTCGAAAAAAACACAAAGACATCACCGTCGCCTGTCCGGCCTGTGGCGCCGAACAGATGGAGCCGGCGATGGCGATCTCGTCGAATTGCCGAAAGTGCGGCGCCCATTTTCGGATTGAAAAAGGCGAAGCCGTGATTCCCCCCGGCGCCCGCGTTTCCGGGATTTCACTGATCGTCACCGAAAAGGTGGACGATGCCGCTGGATCGGAATCGGAGCCGGCGGTGCCGAGGCAACCATCACTGGGAGCGGAGGCGCGTTCGTTCGAAAAGGAACCCCGCGGCACCCGGGGAGTCGGCGAGACCTGGATGAACCGGAGCGCTGAAGACGAGAGTCCGGATCCCGGAAAAAATCCGGACGCCAATTCCCGTTCGAAGAAGCGGAAGAGGGGGCGGCGAAAACGCCAGCGCCAGGCCGTGGCCAAGCATCCGGATCGACCGACCAACGGGGCGGCGAAAGCGCCGGACGAGCAAGCGCCGAAGTCCACGGAAACGGGGAAAGACTCTCTTTCGAAAACGGCGGGGGGCGAGGGGCGCCTCGGGGAGGAAGCCCAACCGATCGAAGCTCTCCGGGAAGGCAGCATGAGCGCGATGCTCGGCGGCGCCATGGAGAAATTGACTGGTGAACTCGAGACCGAAAAGAAGGACGAATTCCATCCCAAGATGCCGAGCACTTTCCGGCCGGCGCAGGGGCAAAAGAAATCGCACGTCGCGATGCGGAATGTCCGTTGTTTCGAGTGCAATCATCAGCAGCCTGTCAGCGTGGCCGCGAGTTCGACGCAGTGCGCGCGTTGCAGCGTCTATATCAGTCTGGTCGATCACGATATCGCCTCCTCCTGGTCACAGAACATTCGCACCCGGGGAAACGTCCACATTCGCAAACGCGGATCGGTGACCGGATGTGATGTGGCCTGTCACAATCTGGAAGTGGACGGGCGATTGTCGGCGACGGTCGACTGCTCGGGCGAAGCGACCTTTCGCAGCTCCTCCCGCATCATGGGACACATGCATTGCCGACAACTGGTCGTGGAGAAAAAGTGCGAAGTCATTTTTCCCCAGGGAGTGTGGGCGGAGTCGGTCGAAATTCACGGCACCGTGGTCGGGAACATCAACTGCGCGGGAACGATCCGGATCTACAAACACGGCAAGGTCGAAGGCGACGCCACCGCCCGCGCCGTCGATCTCAAGGATGGGGGCGAACTCTCGGGGCGAATGTCCATTCAGTCCGATCTCGATATCACGCCGCCTGAAAAACAGGGGTTCCGGCGTTGAATCCGCCTTGAGCCGGGGGATTTGACAGGCGAAGATGCCTGCCTTTCTCTGATTCAGGGACTTCCCGTCTCCCGGACGGAATTCCCGACCACCCTGTTTTCTCATGGTTCAACTGACTTCCACCGACCTGCGCGACGAGATTCTCGCTCTCAAGAAAGAGCGAAATGCCGTCATTCTCGCTCACAATTATCAAGTCGGACCGCTCCAGGACATCGCCGACTACGTGGGTGATTCGCTGGGATTGTCCTATCGCGCCAGGGAAACTGACGCCGAGGTGATCGCGTTCTGTGGGGTGCATTTCATGGCCGAGACGGCCAAGATCATCAATCCCGAGAAAACCGTGGTCCTACCGGACAAAGACGCCGGTTGTTCTCTCGAGCAGAGCTGTCCGCCGGAGGAACTGGCGGCATTCCTCCGTGAGAACGAGGAAAAGAACTACTACGTGATTGCCTACATCAACTGTTCCGCCGGAGTGAAGGCGCTCAGCGATGTGATTTGCACCAGCGGTAACGCCGTGAAAATCGTGGAGTCGGCACCGACGGACCGTCCGATCCTTTTCGTGCCCGACCAGAATCTCGGCGAGTGGGTGATGTCGAAAACCGGTCGTGAAATGGATCTGTGGCAGGGCGCCTGTTACGTCCACGTCGAGTTCACCCGCGAGAGCATTTCCCGGATCCGCGAGGCGCATCCCGACGCGGCGGTGGTGGCTCACCCCGAATGCACGACCGCGGTCCGGATGCTGGCGGACGAAGTCTGTTCCACCGAAAAAATGATCGATTTCTGCCGTAACTCGCCGGCGGAGAACATCATCGTGGTCACCGAATCGGGCATGCTCCACCGACTCCGCAAAGAGGTGCCGAACAAGAACCTCATTGCCGGCCCCACCGACCGCTGTGCCTGCGCCGATTGTCGCTACATGAAGCTGAACACGATGGAAAAGCTCTATCAGTGTCTCCGTGATCTCCAGCCAGAGATCACGCTGCCCGAAGACGTCCGTAGACGCGCCGAGGCCCCCATTCTTCGCATGCTCGAACTGAGCAAGTGATAGGAAGGGCTCTTCCTTCGCTACGTGCGAGGACGTTGGGGGATGGGTTGGAACAATGGACGCCGCATGACGGTGGCGGATGGATGCGGAGTTTCCCTCTACGCCGCCTGCCGTCCCTGTCTCGAACTCCGCGCACCCTGACGCGAGACCTGTTCCTGACTCCCACCCTCACCGGATTCCGGGGCGCTCCCGAGAAACTGCACCCGTTCGCCAACGACCCGCAGCTTGTTCCGATCCTGTCCGGTCTGGGCGTCTTTCCAGGTGTCCAGTTGCAACCGCCCCTCGATGAAGACGCTGCGCCCCTTGCTGAGGAATTTCGCCGAGTTTTCCGCGTTTTTTCCCCAGAGCGTGACATCGACGAAAGTGGCTTCGTCATGTTTTTGTCCCTGGTTATCCGTCCAGGACCGATTCATCGCGATTCCCAGATCGCAGACCGTGGCACCACTACCAACGGTTCGAAGTTCGGGTTCGCGGGTGAGATTTCCGATGATGAGAACACGATTTAGACTGCTCATGTGAACACTATTTCAATAAGGTGTTCAAATGCGCAAGTTTATTTTGTGATTATTTCGAAATGATTTCGTTCCGCCAAGTCACCGATTTTTCAATTCTTCCTTTTGCACGCGGAATCGCTGACGCCTGGGCTCCAGGTTGAGAATCGCTGCGGTTACACCAACTTCATCGCGCTCTCGACGCTCGCGTCGTCATGAACGACAGCCGCGAGGGCGGCGGCGATCTTGCCGGGATTCGGATGCTGCCAGACATTGCGACCCACGGCGATGCCGGCGGCTCCGGCGTCGATGGCGTTTCTGACCATGCTCAGCAGCGCTTCGTCGTCGCCCATGGCCGCACCGCCCAGGATGATGACGGGAACGAAGACGGAATCGACGATGGCCTTGAACTCCTCGGCACTCGCGCCGGTGGGGTAGGCGGTCTTGACGATGTCCGCTCCGAGTTCGGCGGCGGCGCGGGCGGCGAAGCCGATGTTCTCGACGGTGTAGTCGTCGGGTCGACCGATGCCGAAGGGCAGGGTCTCGACGATGACAGGAATCTCGGCCTCGATGCTCTCGGCGATGAGTTCGGCGCACTCGCGGAAGATATCGGCCTCGTTGCGATGATGCAGGTAGAGCATGTTCATCATGGCATGGGCGCCGACCTCTGAGGCCTCGTCCGCGCCGTAGAGACGGTAGGCGCCCTCGTCGGGGTTGTCGCCATGGACGGGTTTGTAGCAGTCGGTGCGCAGGCAGAGACCTTTCTCTCCGATGACGTCGCGGAAAGCCTGGGCGACGCCGAGATTGACCACGAATCCGTCGGCGCTCGGCGCGAGGGATTCGATGAGTCCACCGGTGTCTTCCATGCCGGGCACGGGAATGGCGGTGCCGTGGTCGATGGGGACGATGACGGTGCGCCCGTCGGACTGGAGGAAATGGGAGAGGTTTTGAGGCTTGGTCATGACGCCCAAAGCGGTATCACGGTCGCCGGGAGGGAACAAACGCGAATTGTCTGAGGTCGGGCCGGCACGATGGCGGGCGATTTTTTTGTCACGAACGCCCCCTGGCAGGGTCAATAGTGGGAAAGCAGTGGACGAGCCGTCAAAATCGCTTTGAGTTCAAGGAGTTCGGACCTGCCCGACTGTCTGCCCCTTCCGTCCGTCATGAATCAAGAAGATGCCTCCACCCTCCTGGCTTCGCTGGCCCTGAACCCGACCGATTGGGGGCTGCGCCTGCGCACGGCGGAAGCGCTCGCCGCCGCGGATCGCGGCCCGGAAGCGCTGGCCCTGCTCAAGCAGAACGTGGACGCCCCGATTTCACTGGCCGACTCCCGGAAGGTGCATGATCTGACGGCAAAACTGGAAGCCGAAGGCGTGGAGGCAGCGCCGGTCGACGAGTTGCTGCCGACAGTGGAAGCCGCCGCCGAACCCGCACTGGCGGTGGTCGCGGTCGATGATGGTGACGATGACGAGCCGGTCTATGTCGCCGCGGTCGCCGATGATGGCGACGACGCGGACGGCGTCCCGGCTCAGGAACTCGTCGAGCACGAGGGCGAGCACGGCTACTGGGAGGATGGCGAACACGGACGCGTTTTCATCGTGGCGGAAGGCGGCGCGGTAAAACCGCACGAAAAGGAAAGCGACGCGGCGGCCAAGGTGTCCGCGCTGACCACGGCCATCCTCGTTCACGTGGCCATCGCGGTGTTGCTTGGGTTTGCCGTCATCGCCATGCCGCGGCCGCCGATTCCCCAGGTGACGGCGACGCTGAGCCAGCCGGATACGGATCAGCAGGTGGAAAACATGACGGTGAAGCGGGTGTCGCGCTCGGTGTCGTCATCGTCCGCGCCGACGAGTTTCGTGGTTAGTTCGGTGGCGGCCTCACCCGTTTCGGTTCCGGAATTCGAAGGCGAACAGCAGAAGTTCGACGTTACGCTCGGAGCGGTGGGCGCGAACATCGGCACGGGGATGAGCTTCGCGGCCGAGGAGGAGGAATCGATGGTGAATTTCTTCGGCATCAAGTCGAAAGGCAGCCGCATCGTGCTGGTGATCGAGGCCGCGCGCTACATGCTCACCGACACCAAGGGCGGCATTCCCGCCTACGACAAGGTGAAGGAAGACATCGAGAAAATGCTGGGCGGGCTGAACAAGACGACAGCGTTCAACATCGTGCTCTTCGAGGGCAAGAAGATCGCCAGTTTCCGCAACGAACTGGTGGCGGCGAGTCCGTCCAACGTGCGCCAGGCGATCGAATGGATCGAGCCGATCAACAAGGTCTACGAGGAGATCGGCATTCGTGAAGACTACACCACGGCCCCTATTCAGGAGGGCATCGAGCCCATTCCGGTTGACGATCTCTTTCACTACATCAAGGCTCTGCAACGGGCGTTGGAGATGGATGTGAATACCGTGTTTGTCCTCACCAGCGGCTGGTATCACATCCACAAACCGCTCGATGAGCGGGAGATGGAGAAATTCTATCGGCAGCAGAACTGGGGAGAAAAGGAGGAGGCTGTCTGGGTCAAGGCGGTGCAGGATGCGCAAGCCTGGTTGGACAAGGAGAATGCGGCCCGACGGGCCAAAGGCGTTCCGCAGCGCGTGTTGCGCGATTGGCATGAACTCGTGGCGGAGCTTCAGCCAAATGTGAGGCGAAAACCCGCGCCCGGATACACCATGGAAGAGGTGGAAGAGCAGGTGAAGAACGCCAAGGAGTTCTACTACCGCCAGGCCAACAAGAAGAAGCCGGAAATCAATATCGTCTGGTTCATCGGTGAGGACGAGGAACCGAACCTCAATGTCGATACCCATTTCAAGAGTGTGACTCACCGTGACGGTGGCAAAATGCGCATTCTCAAGGGCCTCGAAGGCTTGAAGAACGTCACCGGCGATCCCAAGTGATCGTTTGGCGAGACCCGGCCTGACGAGAAAGAAGAGAAACGCCACGCGACTTGTCGGCTGTCGGGTGGTTGTATCCCTGAGTTGGTTCGTCGATGCTGGAATATCTCGAAGAGCTGGAAAACTGCCTGATCCGCGCGCCGGAGGATTGGTCGGTGCGCCTGAGATTGATGGAGGCGCGGATCGGCCAGGGGGATCTCGATGCGGCGCGGCGACTGGTGAGAGAATCGCCCGATGAAGCGCCTCTGCCCGCGGAACTGCAATACCGGGTGCACACCCTGCTGACCCAGGGAGCGGCGGCGCTGGTTCCGGAACCGGAGTATTTGCCGAATGTCCGGGGGCCGCAAATCCCCTTCGGACCGCCGGAGGATCACTCACCCGAACCCCCGGAAGCTCCAGCCGCCGAGCTGCCACGGGACCCGGCGGAAATGGCGCCGGTGCGGGATTCCCGTCGCCGCAAGACCAAACCGAAGCCCGAAGGGTGGACGCCGACAATCGTGCCGGCCAAGAAAGACGCTCCCCGCAAAACGCCGGACGAAAAGGCTCCCGAAGCGGAAGAGAAAATCGAGGTGCCGCAGGAGGAAAAGTTCCGGGCGATGCCCCGTCCCAAACTGGTCTCGCGATGGGAGAAATACCGGGGACAACTCAGACTGGAACCGCTGACACCGGCCGCACGTGCACCCCGGGAAAAAGAAGGGGCCCGCAAGATTTCCGCCCTGAGTTTTGCCTTGGTGCTTCACCTCGCCGCGTTCGTCCTGGTGGGATTCATCGTCATTGCGGTTCCGCGGCCGAAGCCGCCGCAACTGATCGCTACCGTCACCTACGCCGAACCGAAGGAGCATCCGACGCCGGTTCGCATTCAAAAACTGGAAGACCCGAAGCCCGCGTCGGCCTCGGCCGCGACGCCCAACGTGATCGGGGCGGTGGGCGCTTCCCCGGTGAAGATCCCCGAGATGGAGAACACCAACGCGGTGGACGTGACGTCGATGCTCACCGGGCCGGCCGATGTCGGAGATGGCTTCAGTTTTGCCGGCGATACTCGCGAGGCATCGGAGGTGAACTTTTTCGGGATCAGTTCCGGCGGGAAACGGATCGTGTTCATCGTCGATGCCACCAAGGAAATGCTCGTCGATGAAAAGGGTGGGATGTATGCCTACGACAAGGTGAAGCAGGAGATCGCGGCGATGATGGCCGGGCTGAATCGCGGCACCAAGTTCAACCTGCTGCTCTACGAGGGAAAACAACTGATCGCCTTTGCCGAGGAACCGGTCACCGCCATGCCGTCGAACCTGAGAATGGCGATCCAGTGGCTCGACCCGCTCAACCGCACCTACGAGAATCTCGGCCTGGGCGCGCAGTCCGGGGAAGTGGTGGGAGTCGAGGACGGGCTTGAGCCGATCGCGGCCCGCGACGTTGCCCATTACACCAAAGCCATCCAGAAAGCCCTCGAGTGGCGCGCGGAATCGATCTTCTGCATCTCGAGCGGCTATCGCGGGATGCAGAAAACGCCGACACCCGAGGAAATGGAGAAATACCGCCAGGAACGCGAGAAGAACCCGGGCACTCCGGGCGAGGTTTCCCCGGCCGAGCAGAAAGCGTGGAGCCAGGCTCAGCAACGGACGCGCGACTGGCTGCAAAAAGAAAACGCGGCTCGCCGGGAAAAGGGACTGGCGCCCAAGGTGGTGCTGGATTTCAACGCCCTCGTCCAGGAGATCACCGGCGCCACGCCGCCTCGTGCCACCGGCGGCTCCCAGGGCGCGCGCCGTCCCCGGCCCGAACCGCACACCCCGGACGATATTGAGACGCTCGTCCGCAACGGGGTGGAGACCTACTATCGCAAGGGAGGATACGATCCGCCCTCGCTTCACATGGTGGTTTTCCTGGGGGAAGACGAGGGCATGAACGACCAGACCCGTGACCATTTCAAAAACCTGACTCGGAAAAACAACGGCGAATTCAAAATGCTCCGGGGGCTGGCGGCGTTGGAAAACGTGACGGGAAAAGGGGGGCAGTGATCTTGGGCCAATCCGTGGCTCGTTCGGGGGCGATCGACCAACGGAAGAACGAAAGCCCCAATTCACGCCCCCGCTTCATGTCATCCCGAGCGAGCTTGCGAGTCGAGGGATCTCCCAAGTCATCTTTGGCGTTCGTTTGGGCATGTGCGTATTGGCAGGGGCGGAGCTGAGGGTAGATTGAGAGATCCTTCGACTCGCAAGCTCGCTCAGGATGACAAGAACTGAGAGGCGGATATTTCGTGGTAACCAACGCGAATCAGCAAAAGGCCTCAACTCGCTCGTCAGACCAAAGTCGAACGCGCAGCCCCTCGGCGCCGGAGGGATTACGAACGGTATGCCCCTTTGTAATCGCGGGAGCCAGCGCCCGATTTCATGATCATGCCGATCATGAAAGACACGAAATCCATTGAGGAGGCGCTCACCGGGGGCGTCCTGTTGATTGGCGGCTACGCCGCCTTCGCCGGGTTGCTGACCTGGCTGTTTCGCGACGCGGAACGTCGCGGTCGCTGCGGTTTCGCCACCGTGGCCCTGGTGCTGGTCACGTTTCCGCTCGGACTGCTCGTCTGGCTGTGGCGGCGTCCGGCCGCCTGCCGTCTCAACGCTCGGAAGCTTCGCGATAGGTTGCCGCGAGCGTTTCCCAGCGCTTCCGCATTTCGGCGAGGCGCTCGGGCTGCGCACCGGCGAGATCGTTTTGTTCGTTCGGGTCCGCGGCCAGGTCGAAAAGAAACTCGCCATCCTTCGGCGAATTCACATACTTCAGATTCCCCGATCGGAGGGCCGCCCAATGTTTGCGCTCCAGTTCGGCGTGAGCACCGAGTTCCCAGAAGAAATCTCGATCGGTCGGAAGCGTCGCTTCACCGCGGAGCGCCGGTGACAGATCGATTCCATCGAGCGCGAGACCGTCTGTCGGCGCGCCGGCCAGGTGGCAGAGGGTCGGAAACAGATCGATCGACCAGACCGGCGATTCGATTACGGATCCCGCGGTGATTTTTCCCGGCCAACGCATCAGGCAGGGGACGCGCAGG
This sequence comes from Verrucomicrobiia bacterium, assembly GCA_020439945.1. Taxonomy (GTDB): domain Bacteria; phylum Verrucomicrobiota; class Verrucomicrobiia; order Verrucomicrobiales; family DEV007; genus JAEUHH01. The sequence goes on along the minus strand of JAGRPB010000021.1, from coordinate 1,987 downwards.
CCGCCGTCGAACAGCGTCGCCTTCCCATCCCGCAGGGGAAGATTCCGCCCGCCGTAGACCGGGTCGCCACCATGATCGGTCAGAAAAATAACCAGCGTATTGTCCGAAAGTCCGGTGCGGTCGAGTGTCTCAAGCACGCGCCCGATCGCATCATCCAGGCTCACGGTCATGGCGGCGAATTCTCGGCGGACCTTGTCCTCGATGGAAGCGACACGTTTCAAGTCCGCGGCCTGGGGCTGCATGATGTTGACCGGCGCGTCGTCCTTGGGGCTGTAGCCCTTGCCGAAATGGGGAGCATTGTAAGGCAGGTAGAGAAAGAAAGGCGAGGTCGATCCCGCTTTGGATTCGAGGTAGTTGACGGCCTCGTCGCCGATCAGCTCGGTGGCGTAGCCGTTCTCGTTCACGATATCCAATCCATGATGCCAGTCGGGAATCTTCCCGTAGGTCATGGTGAAATAGTCGATACAGCCGCCGGTGTGTCCCCGGAAAAAGTCGAAACCGTGATTCGGCGGCAGGAACGACGGATCGCCATGACCGAGGTGCCATTTGCCGATCAGGGCGGTCTCGTAGCCCGCTTCGTCACGCAGCACTTCGCCGAGTGTTCTCTCATCGGGACGAATGCCGCGATCGCGATCTTCCTCGGCCATGAACATCAGGGCGCCCAGCAGGCGGTCGTGGGAGCGACTGGGATTCGTTCCCGTCAGCAGACCGAAGCGGGACGGCGTGCAGATGGCCGAGGCTGAGTAGAATTGGGTGAACTTCACCCCATCCGCGGCCAGGCGATCCATGTTCGGCGTGGGAATCTCCGAGCCATAGGCGCTCACATCATTCCATCCCTGATCGTCCGACAGGATGAGCACGATGTTCGGCGGCGATTCCGCAGCCCGGGTGGTGGCGGCGAGGCCGATCCAGGTTACCAGGGAGACGAGAATGGTAAGACTTGCGGTTTTCATTGAGAGCGGTTTGAGGGAAGTTTATGTTCTGGCATGAAAGGCTGGAGAGTCTCCGGTCGTCAGAATTAATCGATTAACCCTCATTCTTTCATGAAACGTCTGCTTCGTCTCCTCGCGTTTTCCGGTCTCACGTTTGCCGCAATGACGGTGGTGTTCACTTCTTGCGGCACGGTGGGCGGTCTGGGAGAAGACATCTCTCGCCTGGGTCGTAAGATCGAGAGGAAAACGGATGATGACGGCGTGGCAAGGGGATTTGGCGAAGATCTACAGCGTCTCGGCGGCAGCATGGAGCGGAAGTCGGATGAAGTTTACTACGGCGATACCTATTGAGTCCCGTTTCGTCGCGGCATTCGCCCTGATCGGCGCGGTGGTGGCGGTGTCCGGATGTGCCTCCCGCGCTCCGGTTTCTCATGGCGATGCCACCCGGTATGGGGAAACCGGTGGCGCGCTCACGAATTTTTTCACCAGGCGGTTTTCGATCGGTGAGCGGGGGCGGCACGAATTCGAGATCACGGGCCTGACCGGAAAAGCCTACCCGTCGAAGCTGCACATTTTCACCAAGCGCAGCGATCCCAGCGGCTGGCGCGGTTACGAGGAATGGGAGGAAGCCGTGCTCAGGGTGGAAATCCTCGACTACGAATCCCGGAGCGTGCTCGCGTCGAAGACCTTTTCGCCGAAACCTCATCGCCAGCTTCTCGAGGGCGAGTATGAGCACATTTTCTACGGACGCGGAGAGCCATCCCTGGGATTCCGGGAGCGCTACCGGATACGGGTCACCGTGCTGAAACCTTCGCCGCGCCAGTGGGACGAGGCGAGACTGGAGCTTCGCTGAGGCGAAATCCGCTCAGGCCAATGCCGGAGGCAGCGTCCAGGCGGACTCGTGTTTTTCGAACCCGAGATGGGGGTAGTAGGTGGACGCGGCGGGAGCCGAGAGCAGGATGAGCCGACAGCGGGGACCGAGTTGCTGGCGGGTCTGGTCGATCAGAGTTTTCCCGATGCCGCGTCCTTGATAGTCGGCATCGACCGCGAGGTCC
>JAGRPB010000235.1 GCA_020439945.1 Verrucomicrobiia bacterium | reverse complement strand
TACCTCGAGCCTCACCGGCGTCACCGGGAAGCTCGCCTGCGTTCGGTAAAGGTTCGCCCGGGTCTTCACCCAGCACCTTTTCCATCACCCACACGCCTCGCAGCACCGGGCTGGTCCGCACTGGCGTCGACGTTGCCGTGAGTACGCTGCCCATCCCGAGAATGCCGCCGCGTTTGCGATCCTTCAGCGCCACCCGCTGCATGACCTGGCTTCGCACGCCGTTGATGCCATAGTGACGTGCCAGGGTGCGATCGAGAAAGGTCTCCTTCGCATCGATCAGATCGATCAAGGGTCGATCCTGACGAAAAACCTCGGCAAACCAGAGTTGCGTTTCCGCTTTCATCGATCGGGCCAGATCGGCGGTGAACTCCGGAAAGCGTTTCTCGTCCGGGAAAACGCTCACCCCGAGCGACTCATACCCAAGCCACTGTCCCGCGAAAGCGGCGAGGAAGGCGTCCGCCTTTTCGTCGGTCAGCATCCGATCGATCTGTGCCTCCAATACCTCGGGATCGTGAAGTTTGCCGGCTTCAGCAAGAGCGAAAAGTTCGTCGTCCGGCATTGTCAGCCAGAGAAAATAGGAAAGGCGGGACGCGATCTCCCAATCATTCAAAGCGAACGCTTTCTCGCCCGCTTTCGCCGGCACCTCCTCAACGCGAAAAAGAAATTTGGGCGAAACCAGTACCGCGGACAAAGTTTGCCGCAAAGCATCGGCGTGATCGTCGCCGCGATCTTTCGCTTCATCGTAGATCTTCACGAACGTCGCCACTTCCTCCTCGTAGACCGGACGCCGAAACGCCCGGCGAACAAACCCTGTCAGGTCCGCGACCAAACCCTCTTTGGTCTTCGAAGCCGGGGAACCATCGCGAAACCAGCCCGCCAATTCCGCCGCGCGGCCACTTTCGCCACCGAGCGGTCCTTCGACATCGATTCGATCGATCGCCAGGCTTCCCGGCCGAACCACGATCCGGCTCTCTGCCATCGCGAAGAGCTTTTCCCGATCTGCCAGCTTCGCTTCGTTGGCTTCCCGATAACGTCGATTCCATTCCTCCTCCGAGATTCCGAGGAATTTGATCACCTTGGCTCGCGCCTCGTTCACGATCTTCATCCGATCGAGAATGAATCCGTGGAATCTCTCCAGTTCGCGCGGGTCACCATCCTGACCGATCAAACGAATCCATTCGTAGGGACGCTGCACACCGCTTTGCGCCGAATCATAGTTGTTGAGGTAGCCGAGCAGCGGCGGCTTTTCATCGCCGGTTCGTGGCGTGTCCGGTGCGTTCCTGGGTGACTCCGCATCGATGATCTCGTCGGCGTTCTCCGGCAGTGGCGGGTATTCCTCCGGTTTCTTCAGCTTCGGCTGATTCGAAGGACGATTCGAGCCTTTCACGTTCCACGCCATCTGGTGACTTCCCTCCGGCAGGAAGGTTTCGATGACGAATTCCCCAAAATCTCCATCGGGCACGTCGAACTCGCCCGATTCCACGTCGTTGATGCGCAGTTTTCCTCCGGTCGGACCGTTGGTCGTGCTTCGCGCCCGCACCGTGAAGCGGTAAATGCCATCGTGGGGAATTTCGACGGAGTCATAGAGCGTCATTTGTCCGCGGCTGAGCACGTAGCCCTCGCTGTCGTCCGGAAAAGTAGACGTCTTCATGCTGGCCTCGGTCATGAACATCGACTCGCATTCAAACCGCTTCTTCATCGGTTCGGCATTGAGCGCCATGATCGATTCGATGGATCGCTCGGCGGCGTCGAAATATTTCTCCATCTGTGACGGCGTGATGAACAGCGCGTCGCGATCGTTGGTGAATCCGCTCTTCCCTTCCCCGTCTTCCGAGAAATCGCGACCCGGCTCCAGGCCCAGCCCGATCAGGTCCGCGACGGTGCGATTGTATTCGACCTTGGTCAGGCGAGGGATGGTGACATGCCCCGGGTGCTTGATCGCATCCCAGTCGATTTCGTTTACGATGCCATCCACCCAGGCAATCATCGCCTCGTATTCCTCGTCGGTCGGAAACGGTTTCTTGCTCGGCATCTCTCGCGTTTCCAACTGTTCCAGCACATCCAGCCAGATGTCGCGATCGCGAATCACGTGAGCGGTCTTGGCGTAGCCATCGAGTCGGAGATCGCCCTTCTGTTTTTCGAGCCCGTGGCAACTGAAACAGTATTTCTCCATCAGCGGCCGGATCTCGACCGGTGCCTCGGGATCAGGCGCAGCCATTGCGCACGTCGACCCAAGGAGGATTGACGCCAAGGCAAGCTTGATAGCGGGAGGGAGAGCCAGTCGCATGCAGCGGCCAGAATCGATTCGTCCCCCTCGTGCCACAACTCCCGCGAGTGCGGAGACCGTGGAAATCGCTAGTCGCTTTTCCGCTTTCTGCGCCTCGATTCTGGAAAAAACGAAAAAACTCGATGAAAAAGTATTGACCTTCTCGCGTCGATTTCGCAAAAACGTTTCAGAGTTGTTACACAAAGCGGCTCGACACTTTTTTAGGGAGGGGAAGCCCCGCCGGAAACGGCGGGGCTTTTATTTTCAGGGAGTCGCCGAATCAGGCTTCATGGCGTCGATCGGTCCTGAAACCGAAACGCCTCGCTGCGAATCACCTGCCGCACCAGTTCCCGGCTGGAACCGTCGGCCGCCTCGACCGCCGCGACGATTTCCTCGATGGCAGGCTGATCGAAACCGTGAAGTTCGCGACCGAGGGCAAAGGCGAGCAGGCGGCGCGCGAGGTTTTCGATGATGGCTTCGCGATGTTCTTCGCGCAGGACGCGCTTCAATTCCGCCGGTCCCACGAACTCGCTTCCACCGGGCAACACGCCGCGCGCGTCGACCGGTTTGCCGGCTTCGAGATCGCGCCAGCGACCGGTGGCGTCGAAATTCTGAAGCCCGAAACCGATCGGGTCGATCCGATCGTGGCAGCGCGCGCACTCCGCCTGGTTCCGATGCCTTTCCAATTCCTCGCGCAACGTCAAACCACGGGCCTCACCCGCGTTTCCCGGTAACACGCCCGCCGTGGGCAATGCCTCGCCGGGATCATCGCCGAGGATTCGCTCCAACACCCACGCGCCGCGCCGCACCGGGTTCGTCCGAGCCGGAGACGAAGTCGCCACCAGCACGCTACCGAGCCCGAGCACGCCCCCCCGACGCGCCTCGTTCAAGTGAACCGGACGAAAACTTTCGCCCACGACTCCGGGAATGCCGTAGTGCGCGGCGAGACGTTCATTCAGAAATACCACCGGCGAATCGATCAAGGCCGAAACCGGCTGATCTTCGCGAAAAACCGAGGCGAGAAACAGGAAGGCCTCGGCCTTCATCGCGTCGATCAGTTCCGACGAGAATTCGGGAAAGCGCGACGGATCGGGAGCAACGCCTCGTCCCAGTTCCCTCAACCCGAGCCAGTCCGAAGCAAAATTCGCAAAAAACGCGTCCGCCTTCGGGTCATCGAGCATCCGATCGCCCTGACGCGCCAACTCAGCCGGATTTCGCAGCAAACCCGAAGCCGCCATATCGAACAGCTCCGCATCCGGCATGGTCTGCCACAGGAAATAGGAAAGTCGCGAGGCCAAGGCCCAATCATCGAGTGCCTCTGGAGGGCGGGCCTCTGTGTCGGTGCTGCTCGCTTTCCCCAACTCGTCCCGATACAAAAATCGTGGCGAAGTGAGAATTGCCGACAGCGCGATGGTCAGCGCGTCTTCGCGCAATTCCTCACGACGCTGAGCGACCCGAAGCAGTTCGACGTAACGATCACCCTCTGCCTCACTCATTGAGCGCCGAAAGGCTTGCGGCAAAAGTTCGCGAATCAAGGTTTCCGGATTGGCCCCCGGATCGCGCAACGCTTCCACCAGGTTCCAACCGCCCGAGGAATTCTGCTTTTCGAATATCGGACCGCGAACTTCGAAACGGTCAACGAACAACTTTCCCTGAAACTGCATCCAGTCTTCCCATTTAACCTCCGAAACTGAAGCCAATACCTGACGATTGTCGGCGAGGCGTTCGGCATTCTGGGTTTCCCATTTCGCTTCGATTTCCTTTGCAGAAATTCCGGAGGCTCTCGCCAATCGCTCCAACACTTCCCGCCAATCGGCGCGGCGCTCTTCGAGATAGACGCGCCGCAAATCGATCTTTCGCGAATCGCCCTTCGGACCGAGAAAACGCAACCACTCCACCGACTCCTGCGCCCCCAAGGCCTTGGTGTTCAGGCCTTCCCGGGCTTCGCGAACTTCCACCGATTCCGAATCTGAGAATGGAGCCAGCCTCGGCGCACGTTCGTGAGCGCGCTCGTCGATGATCCGAACGATATCGGGCGGTTCGGGAGTCTGCGGCACGAGGTTTCGACTCTGGATGGTGACCGTGTGACGTCCGGCTCGCACAAAACCAGTCGCCTCGTGTATCGGTGACTTTGAGAGGTCTCCAGTCTCGACGCGGGCCGACGCGATGCTTTCGCCATCGACGCGGAAATCGGCCACGCAGGCTTTTTCGCCAATCGCCGCCGCGCCGATTTGAAACTGATACCAACCATCGACCGGGAAATTGATCTCGGTCTGCAACTCGTGATCCGGGTGAACGATCACGATGCCATTCTCGTGCGGTTTCAGTTTCGCCGGACTGCGCTGCATCGACTCGGCCTCGAATTGCCAGTCGCGTTCCGGTTTCGCGAGCGCGAAGGCCCCGTCAATGGCGCGCTCAGCCGATTCAAAATACTGCTCCAACTGCGCCGACGTCATCGAAAGGCTGTCGCGATCATTGGTAAATCCGCTCTCCCCTTCCCCGTCTTCCGGCAGGTCGGCGCCGGCGTTCAGGTCAACGCCGATCAGGTCCCGCATCGTGTTGCGATATTCCGCTTTCGACAGGCGGGGCAATGTCACCCGGCCCGGCGAGCGATAGCGCGACCAATCGACCGCCGCGAAACGATCCCGAATCCAGCGCGTCAGGGCGGCGCGTTCCTCGCCGGAAGGATGCGGCCCCTTGTTCGGCATTTCCTCGGTATCGACCTGCTCGATGACCGATTCCCAGAGTTCGCGATGCGCGACCAGTTCTGCTTCCGAGTTCAATCCCGTCAGGTCGACGTCACCCTTCGTTTCGTCTCCTCCGTGACAACGAATGCAGTATTCCTCCAGCAGCGGTCGAATCTCCGCCGAAAACCGATCGTCATCATCAGCTGACCACAGATTCCCACCACCCAACAGGGTCAAACCCGCGACCCAACAGGGTAGAATGCGGCGGCAAAAAAGCCGAGCTGGCGGGAAAGGGTTCATTTTGACCCTTTCACCCTACGATTTCAGCAAAGCACCCGCAAATTCAGCCTTTCTTGAGACCAGGCAGAGGACCATACCCGACCAGGCGACCGCCAGTGCTCTCGGGTTTGAATTCGAAAATGTCGACGCCGTTGCCGTTCAACCCTTTTACCTTGGTGCCCCGTGCACCAAACACATAGCGAGTTCCATTGCGCCCCTGCCCGAGATAGACCATGACGTGGGAAACCTTGTGACCGCTGTTGTAGGTGCCGCCCCAGAAGATGAGATCTCCGGGGCGGAAGTCGCGAATGGCTCGCTCGGGACTGCGAAAGAAGCCGACCTTGCGAAGTGTTCCCTTGTCCTTCAACCAATCGAACTGCGCGTAAGAAGTTCGCGGAATGTCGCTGTAGCCGATCGATTTCAGCAAAAACTGCATCGTTCCCGAGCAATCCATCCCGCCTTCGTTCGGATGATCGCCGCCGAATTTATAGACCAAACCGCGTGTCGCCAGAAACTCGGCGCGACGTCTTAATTCGGGAACCGTAGCCGGCCCGAATTGCCCCGGAGGCGGAGGACCGGTTGGTATGACAGAAGGAGGCGGGATTGGCGCGGGGGCGGCGGACGGAATTGACTCCGGACCTACGGGCGGTCTGGTTGGAACCGGTGCCGACATCGAGTTTGGATCGATGGTGGCTGAGTTCGCCGCCAGCAGCGCCGGATCCGGTGCTGGCATGGGACGCAAGCGATCTGCCCGTGCCGCCGAGCGAGCTTCTTCCTCCGGCGAGAGCTTGTGCTTCGCCCAATTGAAAACTGTAAACCGATCGTCATCAGCGCTCGATACTGCCGGAGAGAACGCGAGCCCCACCAAGGCAAACGCCCCCAGCGACACGACCAGTGAGCCGGCTTTACTCAAAATTCCAGGTTTGAACGAAGTATTCAGACCTGAAATTTATCATTTTTTTAAAAATTATTCAAACACCGAAGATTGGGTTCGCTGGATACGAGCAAATAGCGCGTTGCAAAAAGCGTTGTAGGCGCGGTCGCTGACCGCGTTCGGCCGCAAGCCGATTTCATCCCCAGAAAAACGCGGTCAGCGACCACGCCTACAGGAGACAGACCAAAACCGCCCTTCACTCAGATAATCCCCGCTTCGCGCATGCGATCTTCCATCTCGGAGGCTTGGAGGGCTTCGATGACTTCTTCGACTTGGCCTTCGATTACCTGGTCGAGGTTGTAGAGCGTAAGGCCGACGCG
>JAGRPB010000234.1 GCA_020439945.1 Verrucomicrobiia bacterium | reverse complement strand
CGAATTCCGCTACACCTTGGCTCGTTCGCGTTAAGTCCTTTAGGAGCGAAGCCGAGGGATCTCCCAAAACCTCGAACGGCTCACGCCTGCGAATCCAACGCCAGGGCTGGCGAGTCCGGCGACCTCGCGACAGACGACGATCTTGTCCTTGGCGAGGGAATGACAAGTCCTTCGATGTAGTGGCTCAAAAATGGTTCTTCGTTGAGGGGTTAGCCTCGTGAGGTTGCGGTCAGCCTGGCAGGAAGCCGGGAGCGAAGATTCAATCGGCCGCGTTTCCCGGAAAGAAGCTCTGGAGGCGATCGAAATTCTCGACATTCGCCGGATCACAGATCGGTCGAAGCTTGCGACAAAGTTCCGCCGTTTCAAAGGCCATTCGCCAGGTGAGAACAGATTCGTCCCGGTCTTCGGGAGCCGGCCCGTAGGTCATGGTCATCCGGAAATGGGGCGGGCAGACATGATCGAACACGATGAGGCGATCGGGAACGATTTCCACGAAGCGGCTATCGTTGGGATACTCGGTTCCGTCGGGGCCTCTCATAATGAATTTCCAGGTCCCTCCCGCTTCGAACTCGAAAGTCTCGAACTCGCTGGTGAAACCATTCGGCCCCCACCAGAGCTGGAGTTTTTCCGGGTTCCGAAACGCCTCGAAAAGGCGACCGACGGGAACGGGGAACTGGCGCGAGTAGACGAGCTCGTTTTCGGCTGGTGAAGGAGTGGCGTTGGAGTCCATCGGGAGGGAGATGAAGTTGGGACGGTGTTTTGGATCAGGAAAGCAGTTCGCCTCAAGCTTTCGCCGGGTCTGACGGCGATGGCAAATCTTCCCGCTCTCTTTGTCAGGGCGTTACCTGCGTCCGGATTGACTCGATCTTGCCCGTGAAAGCACCTTTGGGCGCGTCCGGATCGACGGCGTATTCCTCATCGTGGCCGATGCACAGGTTCTCCCGCGGATCCCTTTTCAGGAGACGGGAGGCGCGAGTGGCTTCGACCCGCTTTTCCGGCGCTCCCGATGGGGTCAGCTTGAGTTCCATGGTGCCGTTTTTCTTCACGGTGGCAACCAAATCCAGCTTGCCGTCCTGGAGCGGAGCCTCGGGAAACGGTGCCGTGAGCCGGTCGATTTCGTCATCGTCGTGCCGCAGCGCGAAGACCGCTTCGTCGTCGTGGAGGTAGAGCGCATAGCCAATGGACTTGCCGCCATGAGAAATGACGATGCCTTCGGGTGAGTCGCCGGAGATGGTCGCCGTGATCGAGAAGGCCTTGTCCGCGATCGAAGGCACCGTGCGGGAGCTGAAAACGGCGCCGTTTTTCGCCTCGTCCCAATCGAGAGGACGCGCGGAACGCTTGGGGAGAACGCGCACTTTTGACTTGGAAGGATACAGCATGGCGGGCTTCGAAATTTCTCCCGCCGGACGAACCCCGGGACCCGATTTTCCGCTGCCGATATCGGCGATCATGGCGTCGGCGATTTTCTGCAATCGCGCCACCACGTCGGGATGCTGCGTTGCCACATTGGTCGTTTCGCCGATCTCCTCTTCGAGGTTGTAGAGGCGCAGGCCCGGTTGCTTGATGTCGCGGGGCTGATTGGCGAAACCCATCCCGATGCTCTGGGGTTCGAGGGCGAGTTTCCACGGACCGGACCGGACCGCCTTGAGCCGGGTGCCCTGGAAATAGTGCCAGACATTTCGCGGGGGTTCCGCCGGATCTCCCAGGAGCAATGGCGATTGGTCGATGCCGTCGATTTTTACCTCGTCCCGGACCGTGCCACCCGCGAGCGCCACGAAAGTCGGGAGCACGTCGGTGGTGCCGGTAATGGCGTCCGAACGCCTGCCGGCGGCGATTTTTCCGGGCCACCAGGCGAGAGTGGGCTCGCGGACGCCGCCTTCCAGCGTGCCGCCCTTGGCGCCCCGAAGCGGACCCGATTCGCCACCGGCGGCGCCCTTCGAAGCCCACGGACCGTTGTCGCTGGTGAAGAGGACCAGCGTGTTTTCCGCCACCCGCAACCGGCGCAGGGCGTCGAGGATCTGGCCGGCGCTCCAATCCACTTCCGCGACCCAGTCGCCATACATGCCGTTGGCCGTGGTCCCGACAAAATCGGGATGAGGATGCAGGGGCACGTGAACGGCGGTGTGAGGCAGGTAGACGAAGAACGGTTGCTTGGCGGCGGTGTTCTTCTCGATGAATTGGATCGCCTCTTCCGTGTAGATTCGAGTCACGTTTCGCTGTTCATCCTCGGTGATCAGCTGGGCCACCGATTCGTCGCGCATCAACGGGCTCACCTTCTCCCCGGTCTCAGTCGAGACGCGACCCATGTCGTTGGAATAGGGAATGCCGAGGTAGGTGTCGAAACCCTGGCGCGTCGGCAGGAACTCCCGTTGATCGCCAAGATGCCACTTGCCGAAGCAGGCGGTCGCGTAGCCGAGTTCGGAAAGGTATTCCGCGATGGTGCGTTCCTTCGGATTCAGCCCTTTCGACGAGCCGGGAAAAAACACGCCGGGCACGGAAACGCGCGGGGCATAACACCCCGTCATCAGCTGCGCCCGCGACGCCGAACAGACCGGCGCCGCGTAGAAGCTGGTCAACGTCATGCCTTCCGCCGCCATGCGATTGAGGTTCGGCGTCCGGTTTTTCGTCGAGCCGAAAGGCCCGATATCGCCATAGCCCATGTCGTCGATGAAAATGACGACGAAGTTGGGCTTAGGATCATCCGCATGAATCGGAATCGAACCGGCGAACCAGAACGCGATCGCCAACGGCGTGAGGAATCGGGACATGACAGGGTAGAGTCGCGGAGTCAACAGGGTTGAATGAAGAGGTCTGACTTGCACCGATTTAGCGAAGGCCATGGCGTATCAGGCTGACGGAAGCGTAGCATGGGATTCCCATCCCGTGCTTGTCCCCGCAGGATGGTATCCCGCGAGTCACCCACGAGATTGGGCGGGATGGTATCCCGCCCGGACAGGCACGGTTTGAAAAGCCATGCTACGAAATCATCACCCGATCTTCGGCGGGGCGAAACCTTCGCGGTAGTGGCGCGAGAGAATCTGGTTGGCGGGCTCGTGATTGGTGAAGCGATAGTTTTCGCCATCCCAGTGCAGTTCCTGGCCCGGGAAACGCGTGGCCTTCGTCGCCAGCAGGGCGGGCTCGGTGATTCGCGAACCGATGTCCCAGGGCGTCCACAGCGGCTTCTCGTTGCCGAGGCAGCAGTCGGCCCAATCTTTCCAGTGATCGCGCGGTTCGACTTTCGGGAGCGGCTCGTTCTCGACCAGTTTGCCCTTGCGATAGATCTCCATGTTGCCGCTCGGCTCGAGCAGCAGGGCGCCGTCCTCGCAGACGACCATCGTGCAGGTGCCGGTGATTTTCGAGACCGGCAGACCGAGCGCGGCGAAGGACGGGCGGATGCCGCTGTCGTTGTAGTGAAGGACGAAGTGATCCTTGGCGCAGCGATCCCCGACTCCGGTATAGGTGAGGGTGGATTCGTTGTGCCCGGAATGGCAGACGCCGGCAGGCTTGGGTGTGTTTGTCTGAACGGCCGAAGGCGAAGGAAGGTCGTAGGCGAAGTAGAGCACGTCGATGAGGTGGCAGCCCCAGTCGGCCAGCATGCCGCCGCCCGTTTCCCAGTAGGAACGCCAACGACGCGGATGGATGTCCTCGCTGTAGGGCATGGGCTCGGTGAGCGGTCCGTTCCACAGATCCCAGCTCACCGTGTCGGGAACCGGCTTGGCTTCGGGCAGTTCGCTCCACGGTTCGACGAAGTAGGTTCCGTAGCTCATGCCGCCGGTCCAGATGTGGGCCTCGATGGGGCGGCCGAGCTGGTTGTTCTTCAGCATTTCAACCGCCTGCATGCGGCCCTCGAAACAGGCGCGCTGGTTGCCCATCTGCGTGTAGAGACCGGGATTGGCGGCGAGGGCCTTGCGGATGGTGTGGAGTTCGTCGAGCTGCTGCACCAGCGGTTTCTGGCCATAGGCGTGCTTCCCGTTTTCCAGGGCCGTGACCATCATGGGACAGTGGTGGAAATCGGGCACATCGACGATGACGGCGTCGAACTGGTCGAGCCGGTCGGCGAAGGCCTCGCGGTAATCCGAAATACGCCAGGCGTCGGGATGGTCCTTCTCGATGGCGGCGAATGCCGTTTTGTCGATGTCGCAGAATCCGGCGAACTCGACCATGGGATGACCTTTCAGTCCCTTTCGCTGCATCGCGCCGATGCCGCTGACGCCGATCTGGAAAATGCGAAGGCGGCTGTTCTTGTTCGTCGTGGCGCGCACGGTGGCGGCGTTGGAAAAGAGAGCGCCGGCGCCGAGGGCGGTGGCCGATTTCAGGAAACCGCGACGGCTGGACGAGGCGGGGACTTCGGAGTTGGGGGTGGAATTCATGGGAGAATCCTAGCAGGCGATTCGCTGGACGCCAGCGGTGGATTCAGGACGAATTTTTTCAATCCTCCCTATGGATTGCCACGAAAACCAATCTCGATACTCCATCACCACAAAGGATAAGAACCGCCACTGTCTGATTCTTGAGGAGTCAGACTAAGGCTTGGTATCTTCGGCATTCTCCCTGACTTTCACCATCTCACCGGCGTCGCCCAGTGTTTGGATGGTGGCGTTGATGAAAATGAGCATCATCGTCTCGGGAATTTGACCACTCCAGCTTCCCGCGCAAATCCAGTCACCATCGTGGGTGATGACTTGGGTGGTGAGTTCTCTTGAGATCAGCGGTGTGTCCTTGGGCGCGAACGTGATCTGAAAATTAACGTCGATCATGTCATTGTCGGCGCCAATGATCGGATCGACCTCCAAACTTAAGGTGGGGGTCGAGTCCCGGTTTGGTTCGGAAGTTTCGTCTTCGGATGGCTCTGCTGATTGCGAATTGGTCCCAACCAACTCCTGGATTTTGGCGCGTTGCCCGCTTCGAGCGATCACCGTCGGCGCGGCGACCAAAGTGATCTTCTTCTTCCTGGTTTCTCGAAGCATCGCCGCTCGTTCCGGAGTGTGTTCTCCCTGCGGTCTCAGGCTTTCGAGTACATCCAGAGCTGCGATTTCGGGGAGTTCGTAAATTTCGGTTCGGATGTGGACTTGAGGCTCGGCAAGATCGCAGCGTCCTGTAAATACGGCCGCGACCAGTTCCATTTGCTCCGGAGTCTGCGTGACGGTGAGCAGATTGGATTCAGGGTGGTAGACTGCAGCTGCTCTGTCCCCGAAAACGATCCCGTAGCTCGTGAGCATGGCTTTGGCGTCGTTCGGTTGATCAGCCTCTTCTGCGGTTCGAGAGGAAAAAGGGTCGGTTGGACTCATGGATGAAAAGTAATTCGGCGGGAGAACGAAGTTGGCTTGGACCATTCCATTCTCAAGGTCTTGCCAGTCTTCCCAGATGTACGGGTCATGTGGGACTTTGACCACTCTCGCATCTCGCTCGATCACGATCGAATCCCGGGCAGTGTCCTCGCAGCCGACGAGCGCTACGCCGACGAGCGCCCATCGAAAAAATCGAATATTTCGTTTCACGGATCTGAGTTTGGCAAAGGAAGGAACTGCCTGTCGAGATCTGGAGAGGGAAACGGGGAGAATTCAAACAAGCAGGAATGCCCGGCCAATCTTGTTGGTCGTGGCCCGGGCGGCGGCGTTGAAAAAGTGAGCTACCGGACCGAGGGCGGTGGATTCAGGCCAGATGGTTCCCTTTCGCTCGGTGGGCAGCCGGATTGATGAAGGAATACATTTTCGCATCGTGAGCGATATCCCCGATGATGAGTCGGGCTCGGAGCACCCCTTCTTCGATAGCGCCAGCACGCTTTGCCACTCGTTGGCTCGCTGTGTTTCCGACTGCGACCACGATCTCGATCCGGTTCAAATTCAATTGATTGAATCCAAGTTCTCGCAACGCGGTGACACCGGCGGAAGCGGCTCCTTCGCGAAGGCGGGAAGCCCTTACCCAATAGCCCAGATTTGCCATTCGATAGATTTCTGAGCACTGATTGAGTCCACACGCGCCGACGACGCTGTCATTATCCGTATCGACCAGCAGAAACTCCTGGCTCACGCCTGCCGCTCGATTGGCATCGCAAGTGGCAAACCATTCTCTTGCTGTCTCTTTGGTGAACTCGGGAGTCAACCAGTCCATCCAGCGCCCGACATGATTACGCGACTCGTCCACGGCGGCAAAGTATCGATCCAGATATTCCGGACGATATTCCTGGAGTCGAAAGGTCGGCATGGGAACCCATTGGACACGGTAGTGGAAACTTTGTCCCGTTTTTTCCCTCGGTCCTGTTGGTGCCCGTCGGGAGGCTCTCCAGAGCCGCCTTTTCGCCGGAACTTCCCGGGCGGGCTGAGAAGCCCACGCGACAGGCACGGCCTTGGAAGGCTATGCTACCGCTCACGCCACCAACTCGCGAACCACTTTCCCATGCACATCGGTCAAGCCGAAGTCTCGGTCAGGCGCTACCGAAACGGCTCAGCCGTGAAAAAGGAGGTGTGCAGAGTCTTGATGTCAAAAAATGCTGCCTGACCCGAATGGCACGTAGATAAGGGGGATTTCGTTGAAAAGAGGTTGACGAAAAGCGAGCCGAAACGGCTTAG
>JAGRPB010000233.1 GCA_020439945.1 Verrucomicrobiia bacterium | reverse complement strand
CGGAATCCCTCAAGGAAGCAGGTTACACGACCGGTTATGTCGGCAAATGGCATCTCGGCAACGCGCCCGAATTTCAGCCCGAACACCAGGGCTACGATTTCTCGGTCGTGATCGGCGGGCCCCATCTGCCCGGCAAATACCGCGTGTCCAACCGTCAGGACATCAAGCCCAAACCCGGCCAGTACCGGACCGAGTTCGAGGGCGATCTGGGCGTGCGCTTTATCGAGGAAAACAAGGACAAGCCGTTCTTCCTCATGATTTCGCCCTTCGCCGTGCACATCCCGCTCGGCGCGATGTCGGAAAAGGTCGAAAAATACCGCAAGAAGAAGGGCGATTCCGACGCCGAACTCCCCAATCCCGTCTACGCCGCCATGGTCGAGCACGTCGACGATCTGGTCGGACGGATCGTCGACACGATCGAAGCCCAGGGCCTGACGAAGGAAACGATGATCATGTTCACCTCGGACAACGGCGGGCTCTACCGCCGCTACGATTATCAACCCCGCATCGATGACGCCGGCGTCACCAGCCTGGCACCTCTGAAAGGCGAGAAAGGCACGCTCCACGAAGGCGGCATCCGCGTTCCCCTGATCGTCAAATACCCGCCGGTGACCGATGCCAAAGCGGGCTCCACCTGTTCCGAGCCGGTCATCAGCTACGATTTCTATCCCACCTTCGTCGGCCTGGCCGGGGGCAATCTACCGACCTACCAGACCGAGGATGGCCGCAGCCTGATGCCCCTGCTTTCCGATCCCAATTCCCGGCTGGATCGCAACGCGCTCTACTGGCACTACCCGCATTTTCACCACGACCGGCCGGCCAGCGCCATCCGGGAACGCGACTGGAAGCTGATCGAATACATCGACGGAACCGGCGATGTGGAACTCTACAACCTGGCCGAGGACATCGGGGAGACGAAGAATCTCGTCTCCGAGAAGGCGGGTCGCGTCGCCGATCTCAGGAAGAAGCTCAATGCCTGGCGCACCGATGTCATCGCCCGCATGCCGATCCCGAACCCGCACTACGATCCCGAGCGGGCCGGAGAATGGTGGAACATGCGCGACGGCAAGCCGGTTCCCAGCGCCGATCGGAAACCGTTTCCTCCGACGGAGAAGGACGGGTGAAGCGCTGATCGTCCGAATTTTGAACCGCTGATACGCGCTGATCTCCGCTGATTTTTTGCCTTGGATCCACAATCGCCAGCTAAAATCCATCGCGAGAGTGAGCCGCGTGCCAAACGCAGGTTCGTTCATTTTTCGGCCTACCTGCTCGCAGCGATCTCTGCCTACCTGTTTTCCCCACTGCTGGTCTACGCCACAGCCTCGGCATTCGGAGTCGATCGGGGAATCGACAACCGGTTTGCGGACTTCCTCGATGCCTTCTACGAACCCGCCCAAAGATTGACAGAGAAATCGGAAATCTACGACAGGTACATCCTCTGGTGTCTGGATCTCACAAATCAATAGTGCGCCTGCCGAACTCGCGTCCTTTTCTGACAAAACGCTCGCCCGCCATGATTCGCTTTTTCCTTTCCTGCCTCCTTGCCTTCCTCATTTCTCCCAGCCTCGCGCATGCCGATTCGCCGAAGAAAAACGTCCTCCTCATCGCCGTCGATGATCTGACCTGTGCGCTGGGATGCTATGGTGACGAGGTCGCGGTGACGCCGCACATCGACGCGCTCGCGGCGAAGGGCATCCGTTTCGAGAATGCCTACAACCAGTGCCCGCTCTGCAATCCGAGCCGGGCATCGATCCTGACCGGGCTACGGCCCGACCAGACAAAGGTCTACGATCTCGAAGCCCACTTTCGCTACGCGGTTCCGGACGCGATTTCCCTGCCGCAGCTTTTCAAGCAGCACGGCTGGTATTCCGCCCGCGTCGGCAAGCTGTATCACTACGACGTGCCCTTCGGCATTGGCACTAACGGTCTCGACGATCCCGCCTCTTGGCAACAGGTGGTCAATCCCAAGGGCCGAGACACGATGGAGGAAGCGCTGATTTTCAACGCCGAACCGCATCGCAAGATCAGCGGCGCGCTCAGTTGGCTCGCCGCCGACGGCGCGGATGAGGAACAGACCGACGGCATGGTCGCCACGGAGACGATCCGACTGATGAAAGAGCGAAAGGACGAGCCCTTCTTTCTCGGTGCCGGCTTTTATCGTCCCCACACCCCTTACGTCGCGCCGAAGAAGTATTTCGATCTCTATCCCATGGAGAAAATCAGGATGCCCGACGCGCCGGCGGACGATCGCGAAGACATTCCCGTCGCCGCGTTTGCCCACAACAATCCGGTCCCCAATTACAACCTGCCGGTCGAGACCTGCCTGAAGGCGAAGCAGGCCTACTACGCCTGCGTTTCCTTCGTCGATGCCCAGGTTGGACGCTTGATGTCCGCTCTGGACGAACTCGGTCTCGCGGAAAATACCATCATCGTTTTCTGGAGCGATCACGGCTATCACCTCGGCGAGCACCAGGGCATCTGGCAGAAGCGAACCATGTTCGAGGAAAGCGCTTCCCAACCCTTCATCATCTACGATC
Source organism: Verrucomicrobiia bacterium (assembly GCA_020439945.1). Taxonomy (GTDB): domain Bacteria; phylum Verrucomicrobiota; class Verrucomicrobiia; order Verrucomicrobiales; family DEV007; genus JAEUHH01. The sequence continues at coordinate 4,061 of JAGRPB010000233.1, read as the reverse complement.
CCGACGCGGCCGGCAACGGAACCGCCTGCGAGCGCGTCGTCGAATTCGTCGATCTTTACCCGACCCTCGCCGAACTCGCTGGGCTCGAGGTTCCCGAGTCAATGCCACTCACCGGCCGAAGCCTCGTGCCGTTGCTCAAAAACCCGAAAGCCGAGTGGAACGGCAACGCCGTCAGTCAGATCCTGCGCCCCGCCGACGATCGACTACCGACTCAGGTCATGGGACGCAGCATTCGCACAGAACGCTGGCGCTACACCGAATGGAACGGCGGGGAATCCGGGGCCGAGCTATACGATCATGAAAAGGATCCACACGAGTTCACCAATCTCGCGGTCGAGCCGGCGGCCGAGGCCAAAGCCGTCATCGACAAACTGAAACCGCTGCTCGAAGAAAAGGCCCAAGCCATGCCTCCCGAATCTCCGGTGAATCCTGAACGGCTTTGAAAAAACTGGACCGTGGTTCGGCTCCGTCCGAACCCAAGCCTTAGAGCGGCGCCCCGATGTCTCGCGGTCAAATGAAACGGTACGCTTCGGCGGACACGGAGGTCCGCCCTCCGTCTCCATCTTACGCGCATTTATCCGGCCCAAATACGCCCCCTGACCAATCGGTCGCAGCGTCGTAGATTCAGGGAGTTTTCATGAAATTCCTGCCTCCAACTTGCGGCCGTTACCCGGTCGTTGCGGCCGCCTTGTTTTCCGCGTCGACCTTCGCAACTGCAGACGAGATCGATTTCGCTCGCGATATTCGGCCGATCCTTTCGGAGAATTGCATCTATTGCCATGGCCCGGACGAGGAACATCGCGAAGCGGACCTGCGGCTCGATCTGAAGGATCCCGCGTTCGCCAATCACGATGGCATGACCGCTTTCGTGCCGGGTGATCTTGAGAAATCGGAAGCGTGGTATCGCATCAATACCGCCGATGAATCGGAGCTGATGCCACCTTCGGATTCGAACAAGCTGCTCACGCCCGAGCAGATCGATCTGCTCAAACGCTGGATCGAATCCGGCGCGGAATGGACCGATCACTGGGCCTTCGTCGCGCCGGAAAAGCCTGAGCCTCCGGCGGTGACCGAAGCAGCTTCTCCGATCGATCGCTTCATTCTCGCGAAATTGGAGCAGAAAGGACTCACGCCTTCACCCGAAGCGGACCGCCGTACCCTGATTCGCCGCCTGACGCTCGACCTCACCGGCCTGCCACCGACTCCGGCGGAAGTGGATGCGTTCCTAGCCGATCAGTCTCCCGATGCTTACGAAGCTCTGGTCAATCGCCTCCTCGAATCCAAGCATTTCGGCGAGCGCATGGCCACCTATTGGCTCGATGCGGCGCGCTATGGTGACACCTCAGTGATGCACGCCGACGGGCCTCGTGACATGTGGCCGTGGCGCGACTGGGTGGTGAATGCCTTCAATGACAATGAGCCGTTTGACCAGTTTTCCATCGAGCAGATCGCCGGAGATCTCCTGCCGAACGCAACCGTTTCTCAGCAGATTGCATCAGGTTTCAATCGCAATCACCCTTCCTCAGACGAAGGGGGCGCCATTCCCGAGGAATTGCGCGTCAGTTACGTGGTCGATCGCGTGAAGACAACTTCGAACGTCTGGCTCGGCCTTTCGATGGAGTGCGCCCAGTGCCACGATCACAAGTACGACCCAGTCTCGCAGAAGGAATATTACCAGCTCTACGCCTACTTCAACAACACCACCGACCCGGGCATGCAGACCCGAAAGGGCAATCAGGTGCCCGTCGTCGAAGTCGTCACCGAGGTGGAGGAGGACAAGCTCGCCGGCATCGAGAAAAAAATCGAATCGACGACCGAGACCGCGACGAAGTCGGAAGCTGCCGCCAAAGCCGCTTATGCCAAGTGGCCAAAACAACTCGCCGGAGAATCCGCGCCCGCAGCCGACCTCAAATCAGCTTTCGACAAACTCACTCACTGGTATCCGCTCGATGAAACGTCCGGACTCACCTTGATCGATCTCGTCGCGAGAAAGGATGCCATCACGGTCGACGCGGGCATCACCACCACCGAGCGAGGCGAAAACGGACTTGGCCTGACCTTCGATGGTCGACGGCTTTTCGATGCCGACAAATTTCCCGACTACGAACATAACTCCAAACTGACCTTCTCCGCTTGGCTGAAGCTGGATTCCCTCGTTTCTGGCGCCGTTTTCTCCAAGATGGATGAAGACAGCGCGTTTCGCGGTTTCGATTTCTGGCTGGAAAAGGGCCGACCGGGAACCCACCTGATCAACAAATGGCCGGACAACGCGATCAAGGTGGTCGCCGATGAAGCTCTCACGCCCGGAAAGTGGCAGCATGTGGCCATCACCTACGATGGCAGTGGCGAAGCCAAGGGAGTGAAAGTCTACCTCGATGGTAAACTCGTTTCCTCCTCCCAGGTTGGCGGCAAGAAACTCACGGCTTCGATGAAGAATGCGGCCGCGTTCCGCATCGGTGGACGCTCCCGGACTGCGAATTTCAACGGCGCGGCGGATGACCTTCGCATCTATGACCGCGTCCTGGAAGCGGATGAAATTCCCCTGCTCACCCGCGACCTGGTCGCGGAAGCCTATGCCACCGCGCCGGACCAACGTTCCGCGGAGCAGAGAAAAATCGCCTACCATCACTACCTTTCCTCCACCGCTGGCGCCTACCGCCGTGACCTCGCCGCCCAAGTGGGAGCGTCCCGCGAGAAGACCAAGCTCCTCGACGGGAAAACGACGGTAATGGTGATGGAAGATAATGCGCCGGACAAGATGCGACCGACCTTTCGTCTCAATCGCGGCGCGTATGATCAGCCGGTCGAGGACGAGGCGATTTCGCCTGGCGTGCCCGCCGTTCTTCCACCACTTCCCGCCGACGCTCCCGAGAACCGACTTGGCCTCGCGAAGTGGTTGTTTGCCGAGAATCATCCGCTCACCTCACGTGTCGCCGCGAACCAGATCTGGCAACTGTTCTTCGGCACGGGGATCGTCGAGACACCCGCCGATTTCGGATCGCAGGGCGCGTTTCCGACGCATCCGCAGTTGCTCGACTGGCTGGCGGTCGATTTCCGCGAGCACGGCTGGGACGTGAAACGGCTTATCAAGCAGATCGTGATGTCGCAAACCTACCGGCAATCCTCCGACCTGCGACCAGGAGACCGCGAGGCTGATCCGAACAACCGTTTCCTGGCCCGGGCCCCGCGTTTTCGTCTGCCCGCCGAGTTCATTCGCGACAATGCCCTCGATCTCGCCGGACTACTTCTTCGCGACCAGATGGGTGGACCCGGCGTGAAACCCTATCAACCTCCCGGACTATGGGCCGAGGTCGGACTCGGAGGAAATCCAAAGTTTGTTCAGGATCACGACGAGAAACTCTTCCGCCGCAGTCTCTACACCTACTGGAAACGCAGCGCGCCACCGCCAGCGATGCAGATTTTCGATGCGCCGACGCGCGAAACCTGCACTCTGAAGCGTCCCGTCACCAACACGCCCCTCCAAGCGCTGGCGGCGATGAACGACGTCCAGATGATCGAGGCCTCGCGCCACTTCGCCGAACGCATCCTCACGGAAGGCGGCAAGACGCCCGAGACTCGGGCCGGTTTTGCCTTTGAATCCGCCACCGCCCGCGAGCCGAACTCGCGAGAGTTGTCCGCAATACTCGATGTCTATCGCGATAGCGTTGAACGATACCGGGCCAAACCCGAGATGGCGACTGATCTGCTCTCCGCAGGCGAGTCAAAACGAAACGAGTCGCTCGATCCCGCCGACCACGCCGCGTGGACGCTGATCGCGAGTCTGGTGCTGAATTTGGACGAAGTGCTGAATCGAAACTGAGAGCCGCACTCCTCATAGATTTTCCCACGTCATGAATCCCATCGACGAATTCCAGACCCAACTGAAACGCCGGGCCTTCCTCGGCCGAAGCTCTCGCCTCCTCGGCGGCACCGCGTTGGCCTCACTCCTCGGACGCGACCTCGCGGGAGCCGCGACCGGCGGCGGCGGCATTCCCACGCTTCCTCACCACGCGCCGAAAGCGAAGCGAGTCATCTACCTCTTCATGGCGGGCGGCCCGAGC
>JAGRPB010000232.1 GCA_020439945.1 Verrucomicrobiia bacterium | reverse complement strand
ACCAGACCCGGATCGGTTTTGCGTATGTCGTGCACCTTGGGCAGATTCTGCATCGCCTCGATCACCAGGCGCCGCCAGCCGCGAGCCTGTCGCAGCGATGCCGGGCCGATGTCGTAGAGATTGCACATGATCCAAGCGCTCTGGCTGGCTGGCTGGCTGGATTGACTACAAACCGGGATCTTCCGGCGGTAATTCGTCGCTGTTGAGAATCGAGCTGCCGAACCAGCCGAGTTTGCGCCGAAGAACGCGGTAAAAAGAGCCGTCCGGCAGCGTGACGAGCGGCAATTCGGCCGAGGCGCGGCGAATTTTCAGGCGAGAAGGCTCGGTCAACTCACCAACGAGTCGACCGTCGGCCGTGAGTAGCAAGTGATCGCGCTGATCGGGCACCAGCAGCTCGATTTCGCGGCTGTCATCAAAGACGATGGCCCGATTCGCCAGCGCATGCGGGCAGATCGGCGTCATCACGAAAACACCACAGCCCGGCTCAAGAATCGGGCCGCCAGCGGAAAGTGAATAAGCAGTTGATCCCGTAGGTGTTGCTACGATTATTCCGTCGCCGGTATAATGGTTCACGAGGGGTGCATCGGCACGGGTTTTAAAGTGAGGGAGGCGGGGAGTGGCGCAACGGACCACGGTGACCTCGTTCAAAGCGTGCACCACCTGGTCGGGCTGGTCGTTGCCGTGGCGCAGGGTCGCCTCGATGATGGTTCGCGGGCTGACTTCGTAGCTGCCATCGGCGATCGCGTCGACGAGCGTCTGGTATTCCTCCGCCGTGGCGCAGGTCAGGAAACCGAGCGTGCCGACATTGATCGCGGCGATTGGTTTCACGGCCTCTCCGAGTTGTCCCACCACGCCGAGAAGCGTGCCGTCGCCGCCGAGAACGATGAGGACGTCGCTGTTCGCGGCCAGTTCGTCCAGTTCCGCGATCGAAAGTCCGTGATGCGCCTCCTTGAGCAATTCGGCCGAGGCGGTCTCGACGCCGACGGGAATTTCCCGTGCCTCAAACGCCGAGATCAACGTTTCGAGCAGTGAACGAGCCCCCGGCTTGTCCAGATTCGCGATCAGTCCGACTCGGGGTGTCTTAGCCATGCCAGGAATTCCAGATTTCCGTCGGTGCCACTTATAGGCGACTCGATCAGGTCGCGCCAGTCCTTTGCCAGCTCGCCGGTCACGAAATCCCGGATTTTCGCGACGGCTTCGTCGCGCAGTTCGGGCTCGCGCACGATGCCCCCTTTCCCGATCTGCTCCTTCCGCAGTTCGAACTGCGGCTTGATCAGGCAAACCAGGTCGCCGCCGGGTTTCAGGACGGAAAACGCGGCCGGCAGGATCTTCGTCAGCGAAATGAACGAGACATCGATGACGATGAGATCGACCGGCTCGCTATCGACATCCTCGAGCGTCAGGTAGCGGGCGTTGAATCCCTCCCGCGACACGACGCGCTCGTCGCTCCGGATTTTCCAGGCCAGCTGGTTGGTGCCCACATCGAAGGCATACATCTTCGCCGCGCCGCGCTGCAGCAGGCAATCCGTGAATCCGCCCGTCGAAGCGCCGATATCGAGCCCGGTTTTGCCCGTGGGATCGATCCTGAAAGCATCGAGTGCGCCCTCCAGTTTCAACCCGCCGCGACCCACGTATTTTGGCAATTCCTTGACGCGGATCACGTGGTCGTCGGTCACGTTTTGCCCCGGCTTCGGCTGATTGATGCCCTCCACCACGACCTGTCCCGCCAGAATCAGCCGCTTGGCCATTTCCCGGGAATCACAAAGGCCCCGCGCCACCAGCGCCTGGTCGAGACGGGTCTTTTTCATCGGTCGTCGTAGCGGCCTCGTGCCTGGGCGATGATCAATGCGTCAGCTTCGACGCGATAAACCACGCGGTGTTCGCCATCGATCCGCTTCGACCACCAGCCCGCGAGTTCGTTTTTAAGAGGCTCGGGTTTTCCGATCCCGCCAAACGGGTCGCGCCGCGTTTCTTCGATGAGGCGGAGAATCTTCTTTGCCACTTTCGGCTGATACTGGACCCAATATTGGAGATCCTCGAACGCCTGCGGCTTAAATTCCAAGCGCATCTTCCAGGTCTTTCATGCTCTCGAAGACGACGTGCTTTTCGGCCGGTTCGGCGATGGCCTGCCGCAGGCGAGCCGCGTTTTTCTCGGATCGCAGGAGCGTGTCGGTGGCGTCGGCCTGCCCTTCTTCATCCTTCACCCGCGGCGACAGCACGCGGCTGAGAATGAATTCCTTGATCGTCATCCCGGAAAAAGTCGCCAGGGTCTTGATCTGGCGATGCTGCTCGGGATCGATTTCGATGACCAATCGGCTCATGAGTGAAAGTCGCCGTGAACACACATTTTGTCAATTTGTGCGGTTTGTGCGGTTTGTGCGGTCGCCATTCTACCCTGTTCATTCCGCGACCCAACCCTCTTTGGTCGCGCTGGCCGGGGTGCGGAGTGGACAACTCGGGTCACCGGGGCCGGCGTTGTTGATGAAATCGATGAGCTGGCGGATGCGACCGGCCTGTCCGCGTTTGACTTTGAAACTGAGGCGCGGCATCCCGAGCAGATGGGTTTCGTTGGCTTCCTCGGGGTGCATCTCGCAGCAATCGAATTTGCCGTCGACGAGCAGGTCCTTCCATTCGCGATTCAGGGTCGCCACGTCTTCGTCGCTGATGCCGTGGTGCATCCGGATGACCATGATGTCGCGCACGAAGCGGTAGCTGTGGAAGTTCGAGTAGAAATGCAGGATCTCCTCGACGGCTTCGTCGATGTCGTCGGTGACTTTGAAAAGATTGAAATCCTCCGGCGACACGAGACCGAGTCGGAGCAGGTGCTCCTTGAGAAACTGGGTGAAGGTTTTCCAGTAGCTGCCACCGGGCGCATCGACCATGACGATGGGAAAAACGGAGGCTTTTCCGGTCTGGATCAGCGTCAGGACTTCAAAGCCTTCGTCCATGGTGCCGAATCCGCCTGGAAACAAAGCCACGGCGTCGGCTTCTTTCACAAACGCCAGCTTGCGAGTGAAGAAGTAATTGTAAGTCACCAGCTTGTGATCGCCATTGATGGTTTCGTTGGCGCTTTGCTCGAATGGCAGGCGGATATTCAGACCGAAACCGTTTTCCCGTCCCGCGCCAAGTTGCGCGGCCCCCATGATGCCGTCGCCGGCGCCGGTGATGGTCATGAATCCCTCCTCACTCATCCGCTTGGCAAAATGCTGGGCGGACTGGTATTCGGGCTGGTCGGGATGAGTCCGGGCGGAGCCGAAGATAGAGATTTTCCGCTCGGCCGCATAGGGGGCGAAAACTCGACTGCCGGCCCGCATTTCCTTCAGGGCCCGATTGAAAAGTTTCAGGTCCGCCTCCCCGATCCGGTCTTTGCCGATCCGGAGAGCGGTGATGATCATTTCCTCGATCAGTGGATTTTCATCCCCGCAGTCCCATTCCGAAACCAGGTCGCGGATTTTCGCATCGATCGCCTTGTCGCCGGTGCTGCCGACCGTCTTGGGCAGGCTGAAAATCGCGCCCCCGGTGAAGTCGCGTTCGTCCTCGATGTGCTCGGAAGGATCGACGCCGCCATGGCTCTGGCGGCGTTTCCGGTGTCGAACGGCACGACTCTCGTCATTTTTCCCTTTATTCACGCGCCAATGCACGTCTTATTCCCGGCCCATGTCAATCCGAACCGACGACCTCCGCATCGCCAGCCTGAACCAGCTCATCGCCCCCGTGATCCTGATGGATCAGTTACCCTCCACAGAGGCGGTGGCCAAGCTGGTCGACGATTCACGCAAGCAATCTGAAGCGATCCTGAAAGGCAAAGACGACCGTCTTCTGGTGGTCGTGGGCCCCTGCTCGATTCACGATCCCGAGGCGGCCCTGGAGTACGCGGCCAAGCTCAAGGAATACGCGGAGACGGTGAAAGACGACCTTTTCCTGGTGATGCGGGTCTATTTCGAGAAACCGCGGACCACGGTCGGTTGGAAGGGGCTGATCAACGACCCGGGATTGGACAACACCTTCAATATCAATCGTGGCCTGCACGTGGCGAGGAAGCTCCTGCTCGATCTCGCGGAGATGGGCGTTCCTGCCGGGAACGAGTTTCTCGATACCATCACGCCGCAGTACTACGCGGACCTGGTGAGCTGGGGCGCGATCGGCGCGCGAACCACGGAGAGCCAGGTGCATCGCGAACTGGCCTCCGGTCTCAGCATGCCGGTCGGTTTCAAAAACGGCACTGGCGGCAACATCCAGATCGCTCTCGACGCGATCAAGGCGGCCGCGCAACCGCACCGTTTTCTCTCCGTCACGAAATCCGGCGACACGGCGATCGTGGAAACCACGGGCAACGACTCTTGCCACGTCATCCTGCGCGGAGGCAGCAGCGGGCCGAATTTCGATCCCGAATCGGTCAGGGCAACGAAGAAGATGCTCGAGAAAGCCGATCTGCGAAGCCAGTTGATGGTTGACTGCAGCCACGCCAACAGCAGCAAGGATTTCCGCAAACAGCCCGTGGTGGCCGAAAGTCTGGCGGCGCAAGTCGCTGACGGAGAATCGGCGATCGCCGCCATCATGATCGAAAGTCACCTCGAAGAGGGCAATCAGAAGATGGACGATCTCTCCGCGTTGAAGTACGGAGTCAGCGTGACCGACGCCTGCGTCAATTGGGACACCACGGTCGAGATGCTCGACGGTCTGGCCAAAGCGACGCGAATGAGACGGTCGACTTTTCTGGCGTGATGCTTGCTGTGTGCTGCCGGCACCGGAATGGAAAACGTCCAGTTATTCTCACTCGCCTTCAATTCCGGATTGCTGGTCCTCGCGTGGATCCTGCAACTGGTCGTGTATCCGACTTTCCGGGTCATCGAAGGGAGCAAGCTCAAGGAATGGCACGGCACCTACGTGGTTCGCGCGTCGATCATCTCGTTGCCGATCATGTTCGGACAGCTGGCGACCGCGATGGTGGACCTGTTTCACCACCAGGGCATTCTGGAGATCACGATCATCCTGTTGCTGGTCATTCTCTGGATTCTGACGATCTTTTTCGCGCTCCCGGCGCACCAGTTGGTCAGCGATGGTGAGAAAAACCAGGAAGGCATCATCACCCTGATCCGTCGTCAGTGGAGCCGGACGGCGATCTGGACGCTGGTCTGGCTGCTCGATACCGGGCACTTGGTCTGGATGCAGATTTCGGCGGCATAGCTTTCAGGATACCGAGCCCCGCCCGGCCCGTTTCAGGCGATACTTTAATGGTTGCGCAAATTCGCAACAATGCGCGCATGAGTTCGGCCAAGGAGAGCGAAGTAATGGTCAGCCGTTGATTCCAAACTGAAGTATCACGATCCATCCCAACCGGAGTGGTCGAAAAGCTTCGGTGGATCAAAACCCAAACCTCCTCACCCCCAAAGTCATGAAAACCGCGATTTCCATTCTCGCCCTTCCCGCTCTCGCCCTGATTTTCAGCGCTACCACCGCCGTTCAATCGGCGGAAAACGCACCACCTCCTCCTCAGAAGGTGGTGGTTCATCTGAGCCATTTCGGAGACAACCTTCACGCCGTCAATATGGCGCTCAAGATCGGCACGATCGTTGCCGGCGGTGACGCCGAAGTGGTGATGTTCGTTGATCTCGAAGGCGTCAGACTGGCGGACTCCCGTCAACCCAACGATCTGAAATGGGGCACGAGTCCGGCCATCAGCGAACTGCTTGCCGGTTTTCTCGAGGCCGGCGGTTCCGTATTGGTGTGCCCGCATTGTGCCGCAGCGGCCGGACTGGCGGCAGATGACCTGAGAAAAGGCGCAAAGATCGCGGAAGCCTCCGAAATTGCCGACCTGTTTCTGTCCGCGCAGAAGGTGATCGATTACTGAGGAAAGTCCCCCATCCCCCGCAAAACGAAGAAACAAAAAACGCCGGACCCTCGTGAGGGCTCCGGCGTTTTTTTGGAATCGGTGGTATTACCTGAAAACCTCAGACGTTGACGTCGATCTTCCAGCCGTCGCGATACTGGCGGCGGATCATGGAAGCGGCTTCCGGCGTATTGGGCGAACTGAGCGTCTTGGCGTCCCACTCGACCTTTTTGTTGTGTTTCACGGCGAGGTTGCCGAGCAGCACCATCTCGGTGAAAGGACCGGCGTGGTGGAAGTTCGACAGGGCTCCCTTCGGGTCGCCCGCTTTCACCGCATCGAAGAATTCGTTGTGCGGGTTTTCGCCGCGGGCGCGCGGAATGCTCTGTTCCGGCCAATCCCAGCCATCCAGCTTGTTGCTCGGCTTGACGAACCAGTTGTCCTTCGAGCGATTGAACCACAGTTTGCCGTCGGTGCCGACCATTACGGTGCCGTAGCCTTTTCCTTCGTCGTCCGGCTGACCTTCGAGGATTTCCTGGGGCGGCAGGTTGCGGGTGCGCGGCTTGTTGCCCGGATAGTCTTTCGACTCCAGCGCCCATTTCTCTTCGTTGAAAATGGCGTCCTTGTAACCGTCGTACCAGACATACTTGATCTCGTCATTCCCCTTCTTGAAGGTGTAGGTGATGGTCGACCAGGTCGGGGGCGAAACGTCGGTCATGGCTCCCTTGCCGTCGGCCGAGAACGCTTCGATGCTCACGGGAGCACCGAGTTCGAGCGCCCAGAAGCTCATGTCCA
>JAGRPB010000231.1 GCA_020439945.1 Verrucomicrobiia bacterium | reverse complement strand
TGGGAATCGCGGTGGCGAACGGGCTGAGCCTGGCGCTCGGTGCGAAGGTGATCGGGCTCTCGTCTCTCGAGGCGATGGAGACGGACGCGGACACTTACGCTGTGATCGGCGACGCCCGGAGGCAGTCGTTTTTCGTGGCCAAGGTGGAGGGCGGGCGCTTGGTGGGCGAACCCGAATTGGTGACTGAACAGGGTTTGGTCGAGCACCTGACCCTGTTGGGTCGTGAAGGAATCCCGGTCCTGACGGCGGATGCGGCGCTGGCGAATTCCCACGGTGAGGTGGCGCTGACCATGCCGTCCGCGGCAAAGCTCGCTGGGCGGGCGGCGAAACTCGGCCAAGACGAAATCGCGGCGCTCGAAAGCGAACCGCTCGAGCCGCATTACCTGCGCGCACCCTACATCACGACGCCGAAAGCATGAGCGAAACGAGTTTTCGCTAAGGGGCAAAGTCCTTGCAACGTATCGGGGTTGCGGACACGGTTAGCGCCTTTCGGCCCTCCGGTTTCCAGAGTTTTTTTGCGGTGGTTTTCAGCTCCCACATTTTCATCTTTTATTTCCTGCCGCTGGCGCTGCTGCTGTACTACGCCTCGCCGCGGGCGCTGAAGCATTTGATGCTGACGCTGGTCAGCTATGTCTTCTACGGGTGGTGGAATCCGTGGTTCACCCTGCTGATGCTGGGCTCGACGGTGATCGACTACGCCTGCGGCAAAATGATCACCGCGCCCGGCGCGTCGCCGAAACAGCGAAAGCGGGGGGTGGTGCTCTCGGTCATTTCGAATCTGTCGATTCTCGCCTTTTTCAAATACACGGCGTTTCTCGCCGGAAACGTCAGCGTGGCGTCGGAGATGCTCGGGTTCGGCACGGTGGCGTTGCCGGAGTTTTTCTACCACATCGTTCTGCCGGTCGGGATCTCGTTCTACACCTTCCAGTCGATGAGTTACTCGATCGACCTGTATCGCGGTCACGCGGTGCCGGCGCGGAACTTCGTCGATTTCGCCTGCTACGTGTCGATGTTTCCCCAACTGGTCGCGGGTCCGATCGTGCGATACGGCAGCGTGGCGGATCAGCTTCGCGAGCGCGAACACACGGTCGAGGGATTCGTCGCCGGCTTCACGCGATTCAATGTCGGTTTCGCCAAGAAGATCATCCTGGCTAATCCGATGGGAGCCATCGCCGATCAGTGTTTCGGAGCGGGCGAGGGAGTGCTGACGGCGCCAATGGCGTGGATCGGGGTGATGGCCTACGCCTTCCAGATCTACTACGACTTTTCCGCCTATTCCGATATGGCAATCGGGCTGGGCCGGATGTTCGGCTTTCACTTTCCGGAAAACTTCGATTCGCCCTACCAATCGAAAAGCATCACGGAATTCTGGCGTCGCTGGCACATCTCCCTGTCGAGCTTCCTTCGCGATTACCTCTACATCCCGCTGGGCGGAAATCGGAAAGGTCCGGCGCGGACTTACGTGAACCTGTTGCTGGTGATGTTGATTGGCGGGTTCTGGCACGGTGCCCAGTGGACCTTTGTGGCGTGGGGCGCGATTCATGGCGGCATGCTGGCGCTGGAGCGGTTGATGGGAAAAGACTCGTGGTATGCGAAACTGCCGAACCCGCTGCGGGTGGCGATCACGTTTGCGATCGTGCTGATCACCTGGGTCTTTTTCCGGGCCGAGAATTTCGAGGTCGCCACGCGTTACCTGGCCGCGATGTTCGGGCGGGGTGGCGATGCCGCTTCGTCGGTGGTTTTGACCGGCTTTCTGATGCGGCCCGCGAATTTCCTCTATCTCGGGCTCGCCGCCGGGATCTGCTGGTTCGTGCCGCGTAGTGCCGAATTGCTCGAAAAAGTAACCCCACTGAAAGTGGTCATCAGCCTGGTGCTGTTCGTTTTCAGCGTGGCATTGATGTACACGCAGGGCTTCAACCCGTTCCTCTACTTCCAGTTCTGAACCGCGAATGAACGCCAATGGATGCGAATTTTTCGGAACCGCTGATCGACGCTGATGATCGCTGATTTTTCTGAGTCTTAAAACTTAACCACTTAATCACTTAAAACTTAGTAGCTTTGCAGAATCCCTACGAGAAATTCGATGCGCACCGGAGCGAGGTGCGAGTGGGACACGGGTTGGCCTGGGTGCTGACATTCGTGTTTTTACTGCTCTGTCTCCTGCCGCCGTTCTGGCGGAATGCGAACGAGTTTTTGAAGGGTGGAAGTGGATGGACGCCGGTGATCGAATTGTTCCGATATTCGCCGAAAGACGGAACGCTTGGGGCGCACTTGCGGGCGGCGGAAAAGAAGATCGAAGACGCGGAATACACCGTCGCTCCTCGGCAGTGGATGCAGGGCGTGTTGACCTCGACGCTTCGGGAGGGCAATCGAAAGACGGCGATCGGGAAAGACGGGTGGCTCTATTTCGGGCCGGCGATCGACGCGCTTACGGGATATGGACCGCTGAAGCCGGAGCCGGACACGGTGGCGAAGGATCCGAACCGTGAACCGTGGAATGGGCCGTTCGATGCCATCGTGAAATTCAACGAACAGCTCGAAAGTCTCGGCGTCGAGTTGATCCTGATGCCGATTCCGGTGAAGCCGATGATTTTGCCGGAGCACCTGATCGGAAAACCGGCGGAGGGACCGATCAGCCATCCTGATGCGGAAAAATTCTACGCGACCCTGCGCGAAAAGGGGATCGAGGTGTTCGACGTGTCTGATGACTGGTTCGCGGCGGCGCGGGAAGGCGATCAGGTTTTCCTGAAACAGGACACGCACTGGACGCCCGAGATGATGCAGGCGACGGCGAAGCGGGTGGCAGCCTATCTCAAGCAGCAGGCGTGGTTTGATGACGCCTGGATGAAAGCGGACCGCTTCGAGTTGGCGGAATCGCAGTCGATTTCGGCCCCGGGAGACCTGTTGGAAAAGCTGGAACTGCCGGCGGCGTTCAACCCGTTTTCCGAGGAAACGGCGAAGGTGACGGTGGTGAAAGAGGGCGCGTCGCCCGCCACGATCTATGACACCGATTCGCCGATCGTTCTCCTCGGAGACAGTTTCACCAACATCTATCACGCAAGGGAAATGAAGTGGGGTGAGTCGGCGGGCTTCGCGGAACACCTTTCCCAGGAACTTGGTATGACGCTGGACACCATCGCCCAGAATGGCCAGGCCTCGACCGGCGTCCGGCGGACGCTCGCGGTGCGGCCCAACGCCGCGCAGTCGATGCGGGACAAGAAGAAAGTGGTCATCTGGGCGATCGCGGCGCGGGATCTGTTTCTTTCGGAGACGGTGGCGAGGGAAAACCAGGTTCGCTGGGATGACGTGGAGTTTCAGACAGGCGACCCTTCCAAAGACATCGCCTGGCCGGTGGAGATCGAGGGAACGGTGACAATGGTTTCGAGTTTTCTCGATCCGAAAACCGCGCCGTATCCGGCATCGGTCTATGCGGTGGAATACCAGGTCGACCGGGTGGTCAGCGGCAAGTATCTCGCCGATTCGGCGTTGGTCTTTCACTGGGCATTCCGGGACCGCAAACGCTCTGACACTGGCGATTTCAAGGTGGGCGAACGTCACCGCCTCACGCTGGTGCCGATGGATCAGCAGGAATCGCTGCGAGGAATCAACCAATCGAACGATTCCATGCGGTTCGAGCTGATCCCGGCGTGGGCGGAATCGGTCAAGGTAATGTCGGAAAACGGTCCGGGAACGCCCTCCGTTTCGGAAGAAGCCGCCGCAAGGGGGGCCTCGATGGCGACCGGGGCTTTCTGCCTGATTTTCGGCGGGGTGATCCTCCTGATTTACCGCAAGAAGCGAAACCTTCGGGCCTCTGTCGCTTGAGAATGGTGAGAGGTTTGCATTCCCCATCGGCGAGGCCTAGGCTCGCGCCATGAATTGGAAATCCCCGATCCCTCCGCTGCTTCTCATTGTGACTTTTTCTGTGGCGGCCTGTGGCCATCGCCGTCAGGAAAGCGCGCCACCGCCAGCACCGGTTACCCAAGCCCCTTCACCAACCGCCCCCGCGCCCCATGTCGGCCAGAAGGGAGTCACTCCCAAGGGTGTGAAATGGGAGGTGCTCCGGGTTGGTAGCGGCGCCAGTCCGAAAGCCTGGGACCAGGTGAAGGTTCACTATCACGGTTATTTCCCCGACGGGCGGGTTTTCGACAGCAGCGTCGAACGGGGCGAGCCGATCGTTTTCGGACTGAACCAGGTCATTCCCGGATGGACCGAGGGGGTGCAATTGATGCAGGAAGGCGCGAAGTACCGTTTCTATATTCCCTGGCTCCAGGCTTATGGGTTGGAAGGACGGCCGCCGACGATCCCACCGAAGCAGGACCTGATGTTCGACATCGAACTGATCCAGGTGATGCCCTGAACCGATCGATTCTTCTTCCAAACAAAACGGGCACCGGATCGCTCCGGTGCCCGTTTTTTGAATTTTGAAAGCTGCCTGATCGCAGCATCGCAGGTCGACTTATTTCTGCTTGGCGAGGCGCTCGGCTTCGCGCTTGGCGATGATGTCGTCGGCGATGTTCTTGGGGCAGGGCGTGTAGTGGCTGAACTCCATGGAGAACTGGCCACGACCGGAAGTCATGGTCCGCAGGTCACCGATGTAGCCGAACATCTCGGACAGCGGGCACTGGGCCTTGACGCGGATGCCGGTGGGGTTGGATTCCTGGCTGGTGATCATGCCGCGGCGGCGGTTGAGGTCGCCGATGACGTCACCCACGTTGTCCTCGGGCGTGAAGACATCCACCTTCATGATGGGCTCGAGGATCTGGGCGCCGGCCTTGGGCATGGACTGGCGGAAAGCCGCCTTGGAAGCGATTTCGAAAGCCACGGCCGAGGAGTCGACCGCGTGGTGGCCACCGTCGGTGAGGGTGACTTTCACCTTCATCAGCGGGTAGCCGGCGAGCACGCCGTCGTCCATCTGTGCCTTGAAACCTTTCTCGACCGCGGGCCAGTATTCACGCGGAACGTTGCCACCCACGACGGCCGATTCGAAGATGAAGTTGTCTTCCACTTCCTCGTCGGTGATCGGCTCGATGATGTAGTCGAGTTTCGCGTACTGACCGGAACCACCGGTCTGCTTTTTGTGCGTATAGGAGTCCTCGACCCGCCGGGTGATGGATTCGCGATAGGCGACCTGGGGCGCGCCGACCTTGACCTCCACCTTGTGGGTTCGCTTGAGGATGTCGACCTTGATGTCGAGGTGAAGCTCGCCCATGCCCTTGAGGATGGTTTCGCCGGAATCCTGGTCGGTTTCGACGTGGAACGACGGATCTTCCTTCACCATCTTGCCAATGGCGATGGCAAGCTTCTCGGCGTTGGCCTTGTCGATCGGCTCGACGGCCATCGAGATGACGGGATCCGGAAAGACCATCGGCTCCAGCGTGCCGGGATTCTTGGGATCGCAGAGAGTGTGGCCGGTCTGGACGTTCTTGAGACCGACCAGAGCGACGATGTCGCCCGCCTGGGCCGAGTCGCGATCTTCACGCGAATTGGCATGCATCTCAACGAGACGGCCAATCCGTTCGGTTTTGCCGGTGAAGGTGTTCAGCAAGGTGTCGCCCTTGTTGAGCACGCCGGAATAGACTCGGGTGAAAGTCAGTGAACCATACTGATCGTCCATGATCTTGAATGCCAACGCGCGGAAAGGCGCGTCCGGAGTGACCGTGGCCACTTCGCCAGACTTGTTTCCTTCCAGGTCCGTGATCGGCTGGGCGGGAACTTCGGTGGGGCTGGGAAGGTAATCGACGACCGCGTTGAGCACATTCTGAACGCCTTTGTTCTTGAAGGCGGAACCGCAGAAAGTCGGGAAGAAGTCGAGATTGATCGTGCCCTTGCGAATGCAGCGCTTGAGCGTGTCGATGTCGGGCTCCTGGCCTTCGAGGTAGGCCTCCATCACATCGTCGTCCTGTTCGACGGCCGTTTCGACGAGTTCGTTGCGGTATTCCTCCGCTTTTTCCACCATGTCGGCCGGGATGTCGGTGATCTCGTAGTTTTCCGGCTGGCCGGAGTCATCCCAGACCCACGCTTTCATGGTAAGCAGGTCGACGACACCCTTGAAGTCGTCTTCGATACCGATCGGCAGGGTCATCACCAGCGGCTTGGCGGCGAGGATTTCCTTGATCTGCTTGACCACGCGGTAGAAGTCGGCGCCGAGACGGTCGAGTTTGTTGACGAAAATGATGCGGGCGACCTTGGAGTCGTTCGCGTAACGCCAGTTCGTTTCCGACTGGGGTTCCACGCCGCCGGATCCGCAAAAAACGCCGATACCGCCGTCGAGCACTTTCAGCGAGCGATACACCTCGATGGTGAAATCGACGTGGCCGGGAGTGTCGATGATGTTGAAACGATGACCGTCCCAGAAACAGGTCGTGGCGGCGGACTGAATGGTGATGCCGCGCTCCTGCTCCTGCTCCATGAAGTCCGTGGTGGCCGCGCCGTCATGCACCTCGCCGAGTTTGTGGATCTTTCCGGTGAGCTTGAGGATACGCTCGGTGGTCGTCGTTTTACCGGCGTCCACGTGGGCGAAGATGCCGATATTTCGATACTTGGAGAGGTCAGCAGACATGGTGGTGGTGGGTGGTTTGAGAAAAACGCGGAAAGCGATAAACGCGGCCCGAGACGGCGGGGCTGCGAAAAAGGAACGCGATAACTAATGCAAAAACGCCCGATCGCAACCGGGAATTGGGCGAGAGCCGGTCACAGGGAGCATTTGGGAAAGGAGG
>JAGRPB010000230.1 GCA_020439945.1 Verrucomicrobiia bacterium | reverse complement strand
TGTGTCGGTGGGCTGGGGAGTAGTAAGGAAAAGGGACAGAAATGTATGTCGGGTTGTTGTGGGTGGGGGGGGGGGGTGTTGTGGGGGGGGGGGGGGGGGGGGGGGCTAACGGACCGCCGGGAGGATGATCGGCAGCAGCAGACCCACAGGAAAGCCGTGAAGGAGGCAATGGAGCGGCGAGGCCCACACCTCTGGGGACTTCTGCCCGCAGGATACCACCCGAGTCTCATCACCGTGCTAGGGGCGGAGTTTTTCTTGCTGGTCAGGCTGCCTGAAGATGTCGCGCGGCTTTCCCACTACGAGATGATCCGCGAGGTGGGAGAGGTCGTTCGCGCGCACTACCAGCACCAGCGCCGCTGCCGCCTTGTGGGCTATGACTACCGGCGGTCGCTCCACGAGGTGTTCCGCTTCGATGTGGACGGAGAATATGTCCGGCGAGTGGATGGAGGCCCTCTGGATAGCCGGACCTTCGTGAGCATCGGGAGGGAGGAGGTGAAGACCCCGGTGAGCTTCATCAAGCGCCCTTCAGAGGAGTGACCTGAGGGGAGCCCACCTCGGGGTAGGGGTGAAGGTGGCGTCACCGGCGGAGGTCCAGCGTCGGGTGGGGAAGTCGGGAGATTCTGGGCGCACCTGCAAGATCGACTCGGTTCGTTGGCGTGCGCCCCACCAATACCCGTGCTCGTCTCGCATCCACTTCCAGCCGTGTTTTTCACGCCCTTCGTCGAGGAGGGTGAGAACTTCGCCTCGGGTGGGGGGGGTGACATGGATAGGTTTGGCACGCAGGACGAATACTGTTCCTACGAACAGTTTCAAGTGGATGCCGTGAAAGCTTCTCCTTTCCCGCCTCTGGCTGCTATGGGCCGCTCAAAACCTCCGAAGACTCGAATCCGAGCCCATGCACTTGCTCGCGGGTGGAGTATCTCGTCTCCTTGCTCTGACAAGCTGGGCATCCTTCCCGTGCTCAGTTGCGGGTTTCTCCGAGCCCTATCTCATGAAGGTCCCTGCCGTCATAGATGCCCACGGCGTGATCTTGCTCCCCGCACCACGCCAGCTTGGCTCCGCAGGACTGGCAGGTGATGAAGATGAGCGGGCCACCACCGCAGAAGGGGCAGGGTTCGCGTCGGAAGAAGAAGGTGTCAGAAATCATGGTGGATGGTGGCCCTTTCGCTGAGCTTCTTTACCCGATTGGCCGCGAACCCCTTGGAGCGTTCAGTGGCTAGGCAGCAGCATCATCCTCGGTCTTGCCTTGGTGTGTTGTGCTCGCAATGGCAGAAAAGGTGCCCCCAAGCCCGGAGACTACTCTCTCCTTTTGATCGACGTAGTGTTGGCTGGTAATCCGAATGTCAGAATGGCGTAGAAGCCGTGAAGCCACGTAGATGCCTGCCTCTTGGCAAACGAGAGTTCCATACTCCTTCCTCAACGCGTGAATGGGATTGTGACAAGCAATCCCTTTGCCTCTCAGCCACTTCAAGAGAGTCCTCTCGTGCTTGTAGGCGCGATAGTGTTGATAAGATGAATCAGGCTTGGGCTCGCTTCCAGCGATGACGAACCGGCTTTCAGATTCCGAAAAGCGTTCCCTGAAGAAGGCCAGAATCTCATCATCGACGGGCATATCTCCTGCGCTGTCTGCCTTCGGCTCGAAACAATCGGTTGTCTCGATAATGATCACCCGTTCCGCCCACCTGAACTGGGACCATTGGAGCTTGTCGATTTCATTGCGGCGAAGGCCCACTGACAGAGCCAAGAGGAGAATCTTGAATGCCTCATGTTTCGAAGCTGATCTCTCTTGAGCAAGCTGAAGTCGGTAGGGGCTGTCGTAGGGAAGGGGTTTCCCTTTAAACTTCGGGGTTTCTTCGTCTGGTGATGCTTCGTGGAGTTCTTTCCAAGCTTGGGCCAAGATTTGTTTCGGGTCACACAATGAACGGTATCGGTAGGAGCCTTCTGCCTCGAATGCTACCTTTTCGAACGGGAGGGGAGTAGGCAGTTCAAGGTGCCCTAGTTGTGAGAGATTCCTTTGGCTGAACAACGCCTTGGCATTCCGAATGACCGAGTTGACTGAGCGTTTCTTTGCGATCTGGTCCCGAGGATCGGCGCTGGCACGCGTCAGGTATTGCTTTTTCCATTTCGTGACTCGTTCAGGCGTGATGCGTGCGAGTCTCACCGAATCAACCTTCGTTCTCCAAGCGTCCGAACCACCATTGAAATAGTCGTGCTTCTGCTTGTCGGAGGTGGGCTTGATATTCGCGATGTCGGCAACAATACGTCGGAATTTGCTGCCATAGGTGGCCAATGTCCGGGGGCTGGCTGTCGCGACCTTTTGAACCTCCATGAGAAAATCTCCAACCGTCAGGTCGGACATTTTTTCGACGGTTCCCTTGTGTCGAAGACGTGCTGCTTCCCAGCCAGCACCTCGAACAGCTAGAAAGATTTCGAGAGCTTTCTTTCCCGCCTCTCTCTTCGAAGACTCTCCAGTTGAGAAAGTCTCTCGATGGCCTCGAACTTGAATCCGAACTGAGTAAATTTTACCTTCGTAGAGTGTCTTTCCCATCCGCTTCTTCGGCAGAAAGACCTTCCTCTCCCAGTAGCGAGGGTCGGTTTTCGAGAATTTGGTCGTGTCGTGTTCTCTGGCCACTTTCTAGCCACTTTTTCCGGGGTTCAACAAGGTCCATCGAGGACCTAGGAGTTGAACAGTGGCGCTCAGACCCAGTAAACTCAAGGGGCTGGGCTTGATTGAACCTCTCTGAGCCCCCGTGATCTGCTTAGTTTTTCTAGACTGAAAATCCTTGTGTCGGCGGTTCGATTCCGTCCCGAGCCACCACCTTGCAGAAGGGTGCGGATCTTTAAGGTCCTGATCGGGAACCTTCGAAAGAATTCCGACCGGTGTCTGGCCGATTGCGGCCATTGCGATCGTACCTGGGACTTGCTGTAATGCGTCCGATCATGATGCCTGTCGGACCACCTGCTTTGAGGCGCATTCTTCTTCTCATTCTCGCGATGGGAAGCATTCCGTTCGTTGGCCTTTCGGCGGATGGGAAAAGCTTGATCGCCGGGATCGCCAAGGTCGAGATCACTCAACCCGACCACGACGCCGGCGACAATCCACCGTTTGTGAGAGCCTTGGTGATTTCCGATCCCGCCAGCGAGGTATCCGCCGTTCTGGTTGCGGTCGACGCGGTGGCGATCGCGGAGATCGGAGCCATTCGGGATCCCTATCTGGAAAACGTCCGCCGCTCCCTGAAAGCCGAACTTGGCATCGATCCGAAGTCGGTCGTGATCAACGCCAGCCACTGTCATGCCCTGGTATGCGACGATGTGGAGGCGAAAACGATCGAAGCGGTGAGAGCGGCCTGGGAAAACAGGGTAGCGGTCCTGGTGGCCGCCGGAACGAGTCACGAAGATCGGATCTCGGTGAATCGACGCCTCAAACTCAAGAACGGTCGCGAAGCCGACGAGCGGCACGCCTACGCCATGCCGCCGGACGAGGAAATCGCCGCGGTGGGGCCCATCGATCCCGAAATCGGCCTGCTGCGACTCGACCGGATCGACACCGGGAAACCGCTGGCGCTGGTCTTTCATTTCTCGTGCCACCCAATTCAGGGAGTGCCGAGCGGCGGAAACACCGCTGACCTGAGCGGATTTGCCGCGAAGACGATCGAGGAACAACTGGGTGACGGCGTGGTGGCGATGTTCCTGCAGGGTTGCGGTGGCGACATCAACCCGGTGCTCTACAAGGCGGTCGACCGTCCACGGGACGCGCGTCCGTTGGGCACTCAGCTCGGTTTGAGTGCGCTGCGGGGCGCTCGTGACCTGAAGGCGGAAGCCGGGGCGGCCCTGAAGGTGTCCAACGAGATCCTCTCGGTTCCGCGCGCGAAACTCGATGGACGAATCGCGGAACTGGAACGGGAAATCACGGCGCTCACGGCCCAGTTGAAGGGAACCAGCCTGAATTTCGACACCTTTCTACCGCTGATGGTGAAATACGGTCTGTCCGGCGAGACGCCTTCGGCTGATGCCAAGCGTTACCTCCAGGACGAGGTGCTTGGCTCGGAGGACTGGAAACATCTCGATGAGGAAAACCGAAAGAACCTCGATGCCTACTTGCGGAACATCCACGTGATGGAAGACCTCACGCGCAAGCAGGTGAATCTGGCGTTGTTGGAAAAACACGAGGCGCGTCGCATTGCCGCGGGATCGGATTCGATCGAGGTGGAAGTGGCGGGACTGCGGGTCGGCGATTTTCGACTGGTCACCTTTCCGGGCGAACTGACCGTGCCGATCGGGCTCGGTTTGAAGCAGCGATCACCGCACGACCTGACCTTCATCAGCGGCTACACCAACGGGTATCTCTACTACGCGCCGACGGCGGACCAGCTGTTGAATCGCGGCGGAGCCCAGGAAGACAGCGATTGTCTGCTGGCGCCGGAATGGCAGGCGATTTTCGAAGCGAAGGCGCTGGAGATTCTCAAATCGCTTTGAGCTGGTTTATCGCAGATTGGCCAGGTAGACTGAGAATCGATGAAACCGACACCATCTTGCGGCTCGCCACTCAGGGGATGGCTTGCCGGGATGCTTCTCAGCATCCTGGTGATTCAGTCGGATTCGGCCGACAATGGTCAGGAACGCCCTGACGGTGATCCCACGAATCGTCGATTGGTACTACCGCTCCGAGACGGGGAAATTCCCGATCTCACGCAAACTGATCCGAAAGGCGGTTTCGCCCGAGAAGGGAAAAGCTACTGCGCGCCGGTGGCCATCTCTAATTCGCTGATCGCCATTCTCGGTGATCGCTGGCAGGGGTCTCAATACGATCTCGTGAACGAGATCGCTTCGGAGGGATTCATGAAGACTGATCCTGTCGATGGCACGGGACCGAATGGGGTCATGCGCGGGGTTCGGCAATTTCTGATCAGCCAGGGATACGATGAAAAAAGCTTCAAGATCGATTTCCAGGGGTGGCGATCGCACGCCGCCGAGTTTTCCTCCGGCTTGGAGAAACCGGATCCCGCGTCATTCGCCGATGCGATGAAATCCGGCGCGGTTTGGCTGAATGTCGGGTGGTATCGGAAAGAAGCCGAATCCGGCGACTACGTGCGTATCGGGGGACATTGGGTGACCGCCATCGGTGTGAAACCATCGGCACCGCCCGCAGTGATGATTCACGATCCGGCGCCGCGGGCCGGTCTCGAGCCCCGATCCCAATTGGTTCGACTGAAACGCATCAACGGAGGCACGCTCAAGGGTACCCAGAAAAACCTGCCGCATCCCGCCGACGGATTTTTTGAGATGGGCGGCGAAATGGTGATCAAGTCCACGGCCGACTGCGCCATCATCGATGGGGTGGTGACGCTGCGTTTCACCGAGCCGGAGAAAGATCGCTGACCCGCACGTTGTCGATTAGGACGTCGCCGCTTTGACCCACCAGAAAAACGATCCTCGACTTGGGCACGTCGAGCACGGTGCCGGTGGCGAAGAATTCCGGGCCTCGATCGAATCGAGCGGTCACGTCATTGCCGTGAAGCCTCAGGTAAACGTGATGCCAGCGTCCGTCGGAGGGAACCGCCGGCTGGGTCGCGAGGCGCTCGATGCGATAGAAAGACGGATCGGCGAGCTGTTCCTCGGTCGGGGGAATGCGTTTTCCGCCATTGGCGTCGCGTTCCTTCTTTTGGGCGAGTTTTGAATCGGTATCACCGCGATCCTGCATCACCTGGACCTGCTGTCCGGTGGCCGCGAATCTCAACAGGTGTGCCTGCCCATGAAACTGGGAATCGCCGTCGATCAGGAAGAGGAAGTAGCCGTTTGGCCTGGCGAATTTCACGTCGAAGTCGACGATCAGATCCTTTCCAGTCAGGGGCAATCCGATGGAAGGCCCGTGTGAGTCATCCGGTTGCGCCACGCCGCGCAGGGCACCGGCGACCATCGTGAACGAATCGGGCCGCCCACCGGGCTGCCAGTTTTCGGGGAGGGTTTTCCCGGAAAAAGTTTCATCCACCAGTGGAACTCTCGTTCCCAGGGCGGGTTCGATTCTCTGGTAAGGGCTGGAGATCGTCAGCGGCAGATCATTCTCGGTCTGGGTGTGTACGGAAACAAAGTCGAGACGCTGCGGCGCATCGGGCAAAGTGATCGACGCCTGGTAGCGGGACGGTCCCGAGGGTTTCATCTCCACGGAATCCCAGTGATCGTATTCGAAGGGAAGGGTGTGTGGTTCGTGGCGATCCACATTCCACCACAGGGTGTTCGTTTCCGGCTCGGTGCCTTCGGGGAATCCTGCTGTGACAAGAAGCGTTTTGGTTTCCGGATTCCAATCCGATTCGATTTCCGGAGTCTTCAGAAAGGTGCGATCGCCGAAGAAGTGGTGGCGAGCGAAGGACAGGAAATTGTCCTGGATCTCCGGTTGCTTTGGCACCTGTCGCGTGAAACCGGCCGTGGTCGGTCCGCCGTGCTGTCCTCCGGGGACGATGCAGACGGGGAAACCGGGAAATCGTTCGCCAAGCTCGATCAA
The DNA here is from genome assembly GCA_020439945.1 of Verrucomicrobiia bacterium. GTDB lineage: Bacteria > Verrucomicrobiota > Verrucomicrobiia > Verrucomicrobiales > DEV007 > JAEUHH01. The sequence goes on along the minus strand of JAGRPB010000230.1, from coordinate 227 downwards.
AGCGGGACTGACGCTGTCATTGGTGCCGACATTGTAGAAGACCTCGAGCCGTCGTTTTTTCAATTCCGGCAGGTAATCCACGATACGGCACGCGTCCCAGGCTCGATCAGTGATCGCAAAGATCTCGGCGTCGCTCCAGCCAGCCGCCTTGGCCTGTTCGAGCGTGATTCGCTGGTCGGCCCTCCGCTGGGCGCGCTCCAGCAATGCCTGCCGGACCCCGTCATCCT
>JAGRPB010000229.1 GCA_020439945.1 Verrucomicrobiia bacterium | reverse complement strand
CCCTCCAGGCACGTCTTCGGTCTCGCCTGGAATGTGCCCCCGACCGCAGAGCCATCGCCTTTGTCGACAGCCGAGGCGAATTCGAGTGGCTGACTTTCGGCGATTTCTACCAGGAATCCGCGCGGGCCGGTCACGCCCTGGCCGAGAATGGCCTTCGTGCCGGAGACGCCTGCGTTTTCGTGCTCTCCTCCGACCGGGCCTGTGCCGCGACGGTGCTCGGCTCGCTGCTCATCGGAGCCGTGCCGACCCTGTGTGCTCCACCCGTGGTTCGCGGACTGCATTCGAATCTGCCCGAGGTCGTCCGACACGTCGGCAACAAGACCGAGGCCCGTCTGATCGTGCTCGGAGACGAGAGCGCCTCGCTGGCGCCCGCCCTTACCGAGTCCGGTTTCACCCTCGCCCAGGTCGGCGATCTCGTGTCCGGTGGCGACAGCGGTTCGGCCCCGCTGGCCGAGCCCGATTCCGAGGCCCTCGTCGCCAGGCAGTTGACCTCGGGAACGACCGGGCTGCCCAAGGTGTGCGTCTGGAAACAGCACCGCGTGCTCGCCTCGCTCGACGGCATGGTCGCCGCGATGGGCCTCGGCGACGACGACATCTTCGTCAACTGGACACCGCTCTATCACGACATGGGGTTGGTGAACAATTTCCTCCTTTGCCTGGCCCACGGCATTCCCCTCGGCTGGCTCCAGGCATCGGACTTCGTGAAGCGACCGGCCAACTGGCTGCGAGCCGTTCACGACACCGGCGCCACCACCACCTGGTCGCCGAATTTCGGTTTCGCCATGACCGCCCAACGGGTCACCGACGCGGAGATGGAAGGCGTCCGGCTCGACGGCGTCCGCGGATTCTGGAACGCCGCCGAACGCATTCACGCCGAATCGATCGCCGCCTTTCACGAACGCTTCGACCAGTTCGGTCTCCGTCCCGACGCGGTGAAAACCAATTTCGGCTGCGCCGAGAATGTCGGCGGCGCCACCTTCAGCAGTCTGACCGAACCGCCCATGATCGAGCGGCTCGATCGGCACGTCCTCCACGACGAAGGCATCGCGCAACCGTTGGCGGAAGGCGTCGACGGCGAATCCGTTCTCGTCGTCAGCACCGGCGCACCCTACCCCGGCATGACCATTCGCATCGTCGGAGAAAATGGCGAAACCCTGCCCGAGGGTCACGTCGGCGAAGTCGCGCTCGACACCCCCTCCCGCATGGTCGGCTACCTCGATGAACCGGAAGAAACCGCCCTGGCGATTCGCGGCGAGGAGCTGTTCACCGGCGACGTGGGTTACCTGAGAAACAACGAACTGTTCTGGACCGGTCGCGTCCGCGAACGCATCAACCTGAACGGCAAGAAATACGATCCCAGCGACTTCGAGGGCGTGCTCTTCGAAGTCGACGGTCTGCGTGAGGGTTGCTTCGCGGCCTTCGGAATCGACGACGCCGCCATCGGTTCGCAGCGCCTCGTCATCGTCACCGAAGTTCGCGACAAGACGGAGCGTTCCCACGATGAAATCCTTCGCGACATCCGTCGGAAGATCGCGGGCCGGATGAACGTTTCCGTGAGCGAGATCCTGCTCCTCCCCCAGGCCGCCATGTCGAAAACGTCCAGCGGCAAGCGTCGCCACCGTTTTTACCGCGACCTGCATCTGGCCGGGCAACTGGAACCGGTGGCCTCGTGGGCGGAGTAGCGATCCCCGGATCAACCGTCACGTATCCACGGGCTTGCCCGTCGGCTGGCTTTCCGGGATGATGCGCGCCATGAGATTCGCGCCCCTTTGTTTTGTTCTCTGGCTTTTCGTCGCCTGTTCCCTCGCTTCGGCACAGGAAAACCAATCCGGCGAGGTGCAACCGGGTGCCGACCTCACCAAGGCGGGCAACGATCAGGTCGCCGACATCATCAAGAACTACGAGGGACGCGGCACCCTGGCCGACGACACCCCGCCGACGCCGCCGAAGGAGGCGGTGAAGCGTTTCCGGATGCGGGAGGGCTTCGAGATCGAGTTGATGGCTTCGGAACCGGAGATCGGTCAGCCGCTTTTCCTGACCTGGGACAGCCGGGGTCGTCTCTGGGTGATGCAGTACCTGCAGTACCAGTTTCCCGCCGGCCTCAAGATCGTGGAATACGACAACCACCTCCGCGCCCAGTTCGACAAGGTGCCGGAACCGCCTCCGCATGGCACCAAGGGGGCGGACAAGATCGCGGTCTTCGAAGACACCGATGGCGATGGATTCTTCGATTCCCATCGCGAGGTCATCACCGGCCTGAACATCGCCACTTCGGTCGCGATCGGGCACGGCGGGATCTGGGTCAGCAATCCGCCCTACCTCCTTTACTATCCTGACGCCGACCGCGATGCCTTGCCGGACGGAGATCCGGAGGTGCGGCTGTCGGGCTTCGGGATCGAGGACACCCACGCGGTCATGAACAACCTGACCTGGGGGCCGGACGGCTGGCTCTATGGTTCGAACGGTTCGACGACCACCGGCAAGGTCGAGAATCCCGCGACCGGAGAAACGGTGGCCTGGCAGGGACAAATGGTGTGGCGCTATCACCCGGACTCGCGCGAGTTCGAGATCTACGGCGAGGGCGGCGGCAATACCTTCAGCCTGGAGATCGATTCGAAAGGGCGCGTTTTTTCCGGTACCAACAACGGCGACACCCGCGGCATGTATTATCCGCAGGGGAGCTACGGAAAGAAGGGTTGGGGCAAGCACGGGCCGCTGACGAATCCCTACGCTTTCGGCTACTTCGAGCACATGCGGCACGAGGGCGACAAGGACCGGTTCGCCCAGGCATTCTGCATCTACGAGGGGGGGCTGTACGCGGAACATTTCGACGGCGAGATCATCGCGCCAAACTCGCTGCAGAACCGGGTCTGGGTGAGCCAACGCCTGCCTGACACCTCGACCTACCGGACCGTCGACGAGAAAAACCTGGTGGAGACGGACGATCGCTGGTTTCGCCCCGTGTTTGCCGGCGTCGGACCGGATGGCTGCGTCTACATGGCCGACTGGTACGACACCCGGCTCAGTCACGTGAGACCGGTGGACGACTGGCACAAGGAAAGCGGGCGGATCTATCGTATTAAACCGGCGGGGACAACGCCGAAATACACCCATGGCGACATCGCCGCCCTGAGTTCTGAGGAAAAGATCGCGCTCTTTTCCGATCCCAACCGACTGGTCAGACGCCGGGCGTTGCTGGAACTCGGCTGGAGTGGCGATCAGTCGGTGCTGCCGCAACTGGCCGACCTCGTGAACGCCGACAAGGGCCAGGCTTCGCTGGAGGCCCTGTGGGCGCTGCACCTGCTGGGCGGCCTGACCGAGAAGCTGGCCATCGAGTGGCTCGGGCACCAGGACGAACACGTCCGACGTGGGGTGATCCGCCTGATCGGTGACCATCGAAAGGCGGGCCCGGAACTGGCGGACTCGCTCAGCGAATTGGCGGCCAAGGAACCGCAAGTCCAGGTGCGCTCGCAGCTCGCGGCTTCGGCCAAGCGGCTTCCGCCCGAAGTGGCCATTCCCATTGTCCGCAACCTGCTCGGGCGGAGCGAGGACGCCGAGGACCTGCACCTGCCGTTGATGGACTGGTGGGCGTTGGAGGCTCACGCCGAAGACGGCCGGGAAATGGTGGTTCGCATGGTCGCCGATCCCGCCACCTGGAAACTGCCGCTGTTCCGCGAGGAGATTGCCACCCGCCTGATGCGCCGCTACGCCATGGCCGGCGGCGAAGCGAACTACGACACCTGCGCCCGGTTGCTCGCCGCCGCGCCGGACGACGACGCGTCCAAGCGCCTGATGACCGGTCTGCAACTGGCGTTCGAAGGGGAGACGATTCCCGAACTGCCCCCGGCCCTGACCAAGGCCATGGATGACTACGCCGAGAAGTTCGGTCAGAACGATCTCGTCCTCGGCATCCAGCGCGGCGACAAGGAGGCACTGAAGAAAGCCATCGCCGTCGTTGGCAGCAACGACAGCGACCCTGTGGAGCGCGTCGAACTCGCCAAGCTCTTCGGCGGGATCGGAGATCCGTCGGTCGTTCCCGCCCTGCTCAAGGTGCTCGGACTCGACCAGAACAGCACGTTGAAGCGAGTGGCGCTCCAGTCACTGGCGAACTACGACGATGACAGCATTCCGAAGACGATCCTGGCCCGCTACGGTTCGACGCTGCCCGCCGAGCACGACGTCCGCAGCACCGCTGACCGGGTCATGGCCAGCCGGGTCGCCTGGGCGAAGCAGTTTCTCGAAAAGGTCGACCTCGCCCACATCAAGGCGCGGGACGTTTCGCCCGATGTCGTTCAATTGCTCGCCCAGCATAAGAATCCCGAGATCAACGACGCCATCGCACGCCATTGGCCGGAGCTGAGTCCCAGGACCTCCGAGGAAAATCTCGCCGAGATGGCGCGCCTCCGGAAGATTCTCACCTCCGATGGTAAACCGGGAGATCCCGACGCCGGTCGGCTGATCTTCCAGCAACGTTGCGCGGTCTGCCATAAGCTGTTTGAGGAGGGCAACACCGTCGCTCCCGATCTCACCGGCTACGAGCGACAGAACCTCGATTTCTGGCTACCATCGATCATCGACCCCAGTCTTGAGATCCGCGAAGGCTTCGGCAACTACGTGGCCACGATGAAAGACGGCCGCGTGCTCATCGGAATGATCGCCGACCAGAACCCTCAGAACGTCACGTTGCGCGACGCCGCCAATCAGACCACCACGCTTCCCCGAGCTGACATGGTAAGCCTCGAAGCGTCACCGATTTCCCTGATGCCACCGGGTTTGCTGACGGGGCTCGATGACAAACAACTCCGCGATTTCTTCTCCTACCTCCAGCTGAACGCGAAGTAAAATGATGGGACCGGGATCTCTCGGTATGAGGAACTCTGGCGGGAATACGTTCTCGGCGGAATCTCGTTTTCCCGGCAGAATCATCTCCATGACTGCCCGTTTCCAGCTTCTTGCACTCCTGCTCCTCACCCCTTTCATCAAGCTCAACGCCGCCGACCGCCCCAACATCCTCTTCCTCCTCGCCGATGACATGCGGGGCGACTGCATCGGGGCGCTGGGGAATCCCCGGATCGATACGCCAAACCTCGACGATCTGGTCGCTCGTGGCATGACCTTCACCCGGGCCACCTGTTCGTATCCCATCTGTGTGGTCAGCCGGGCGGAGATCATCACCGGCATGCACGGCTGGGAGAACGGCATGGCCGGCTATGGCAGCGTGAAGATCAAGGATGGGCTCGCCACCTGGCCGGCCACGCTTCGCGACGCCGGTTACGAGACCTGGCATGTCGGCAAATGGCACATCAGCGGCAGACCTTCGACGCGGGGGTTCACCGATTCGGCCGGGCTTTTCTCCGGTGGCGGCGGGAAATACTGGAAGGAACAGCGCGATTGGAAGGGTTTCCCCATCACCGGCTACCGGGGGTGGATTTTTCAGGACGACGATCCCAAGGTGCAGTACCCGGAAATGGGAATCGGGGTAACGCCGGACATCAGCTCGAAGTTCGTCGATGCCGCGATCTCCCTGATCGAGCGGAAGCCGGAGAAACCGTGGTTTCTCCACGTCAATTTCACCGCGTCACACGATCCGCTTTTCGTGCCGCCCGGCCTGGAAGGGAAATACAAGACGGAGGAGATGGTACTCCCGGAGAATTTCCTCCCCGAGCACCCCTTCGACCACGGAAACTTCTCGGGCCGGGACGAGGCCCTGCTCGACTGGCCGCGCACCGAGCAGGCGGTGAAGGACCTGCTCCGGGTCTACTACTCGGTCATCGACGACCTCGACGCCCAGATCGGACGCATCCTGGCCACCCTGGACAAGACGGGGCAGCGCGACAACACGATCATCATCTTTTCCAGCGACCACGGCATGAGTTGTGGATCGCACGGGCTCCGCGGCAAACAGAGCCAGTACGAGCACACCATCAACGTGCCCTTCATCGTCACCGGCCCCGGCATCGAGGCGGGCACGAGAACGGACGCCCAGGTCTACCTGCGGGAACTTTTCCCAACTACCTGTGAATTGGCGGGCATCGACATCCCGGAGACGGTCACCGCGGAGAGTTTCGCGCCGGTGCTCCACGGCGAGAGGAAAACCCAGCACGACACCATTTACGGCTACTACACCGACACGCAGCGGATGATTCGCACCGACGACGGATGGAAGCTGATTCGCTATCCCCGGGCGAATCGCTGGCAATTGTTCGATCTGAAGAACGACCCGTTCGAGCTAACCAACCTGGCGGATTCCGACGATCCGGCTTACCAAAAGAAGTTTGCCGAACTTCGAGAGCGACTCGCCAATTGGCGCGACAAGCAGGGCGATCCCCTCGAAGACGAGTAGCGAACCGCCTGGGAATCCGCAAGATCGGCCAGGTAGCGGAATTCGTGAGAATTCCGACGCCGTATCCTCCGATTTCGGAATTCTCACGAATTCCGTTACACCTTTGCGCTTTTTCTCGCTCGGGAGGACGAGATGGCGGGCGAACTCTTATTCGATTCGCGGCAACCAAACAGGGTTGAGTCGGCGACCTGACCCTGTTGAGTGGCTGGCTACCAGACCAGTCCGCCGACGAGTTTCACGAATTCGGCTCGCTCGCCATAGGGATCGGGGCCGAGGCTGTCTTTGGCGATTTTTTCCACCCGCTTGAATCCTATCTTTCCACGATGCGGTGAATCGCGGAGCAGCATTCCGAATCCGGCCACGGCGGCGCCGAACCGGAAATCCTCGGACGCGGCTTTGAAGTTTTTTCCGTCGTCTTTTACCGCGGTTT
>JAGRPB010000228.1 GCA_020439945.1 Verrucomicrobiia bacterium | reverse complement strand
GATGCTGGTGCCGGAAACCGGGAAGGTTGACGAGTAACTCTTTGTCCCGCGAGATCAACACGGGTCCAACCTGCTCGACGCTCTCGCCAACGGCACCTCCGAGGGTATCAAGCTGGCGCTGAACGTCGCGGCGATGCTGCTGGTCTTCGTGGCGCTCATCGCCATGGTGAATGCGATCTTTGGCTGGGTGGGAAATCTCGGCGCCGATGCGGAGGCGGGAACTTCGGGCGTGCTCGATGGCTGGGTGAACCAGCTTTCCGGCGGCAATTTTGAAGGCCTGTCGATGGAGTCACTGGTCGGGTTCGTCTTCGCGCCACTCGCCTGGATCATGGGTGGCGAAAGCGGCGACCTGCTTCAGCTCGGACAACTGCTCGGTACCAAGATGGTCACCAATGAATTCATCGCCTACACCCAGCTCGCCGAGTTGCAGACGGCCGGCGGCCTCGATCCGCGCTCGGTATTCCTGGCGACGTTTGCCCTCTGCGGATTCGCCAATTTCAGCTCCATCGGCATCCAGCTCGGTGGAATCGGCGCCCTCGCACCCGAGCAGCGGCCCACCCTGGCCGCGTTGGGATTCAAAGCCATGTTCGGCGGCACCATCGCCAGCCTGCTCACCGCCAGTGTCGCGGGCATGTTTTTTGGGATGGTGTGATCAGCCGGGTCTGGCTCGGGAAGTGGAGGATCTGGACCGCAGATTTCACAGATGAGCACAGATATTTTTCTACTGGATCCACCTCATCAAATCATCAGCTCAAATCTGTGTCATCTGTGGTTAACTCGATTCAAAGACCAGATCACTCGTCCCGAATCGTGATCTTGTTCTTCTCGCCGCGGCCTTTTTCCTCGGCCCAGACGCGGTGAATGTGTTCGTAGATCCGGTCGAGGTTGTCCTTCACGCGCAGGCGATACTCGGAAGTCTTGGCGTGGGTGGTTTCCGGGTAGGTTTTCACCACATCGCGCTCCGTATCCAGGCCGACCTGGCCGCCGGCCTGATTGGCGACGTCCCGGAGCCGATCGATGGTCGCTTTCCCCAGCGAGAGCGGTGAACCCTCCGTGAGCGGCTGGATGTAGTAGTAGCGCGCCACCATGGGACCGGTGGTGGACACCGTAACCTCGAAGACGCGGGCGCCACCGTCGATCAGGTACTGGTGTTGGGATACCGCCGCGATCTGATCCAGCCGGACGACAAATCGCCCGGTCGGCGTTTCGCATTCCCAGAAACCCTTGATGCCGTCGTCGGTTCCGGCGGTCCCGGCATTGTCCTGGGCATGGCCGACGGGAGAGGCGAGCGCGAAAATCAGGGCGGCGAAAAGGAAAAGCCGATGCGAAAGGGACGGGCGTTCGGGGAAATTCATGGTGGGAGTCTCTGGTTGGATGGCTGATTGCATTGAAAGGATTCCTGCGACCGGAATCAAGGATGGAACAAGGCCAATGGAACAAGGTTTCAGTTCAGGTCCAGCGCCCGTTTCAGATCGCCCGGCTGATATCCCCTCAGTTCGGAAGCGAGGGAGGGATTCTCAATCCGGACCAGCTTCCAGTCGCCCGGCCAGGCACTCTGTTTTTCCCAGTAGAAGACGAAAGGTTCCTTCAACTGGTTGGCGGTTCGGATCATCTCGTGAGCCAGGGGAGATCCGTTCCCGCTAACATTCAACCTCGTCATGATGGTGGCGTTCTCGTCGCTACGTGTGGTCTCGGACTCTTCGGTAATGAGGGTCAGAATGATGAACTGGCTCCCGAAATCCTGCAGCGCCAGCTTGATCTTTTCCCGGTCGAACTCCCACTGGTCCAGATAGTTATCGGCGAGGAGTCGATCGAGCTTTTTCGGGCTGCGATCCTGCAGCGCGTTGATGAGGGCGCGTTGCTGGCGCTCGATCACGTGGCTCGGCGACCAGTGGCGCACCATCAGCAGGACGAGGATCAGGCCGCCGGCCAATGCAAATAGCACGATCAAACGGGTATTCCCGAAATGGGAGTTGCAAAGCGGTCTCATCACTCCTAAACAGCATTCCACGGAACCGGTTTTTCCGGAAGCGGGAAACGCCTCCGGTACCGGTTTCTTTGTTTCGTTCCGTTCCCTCACTTTCCCGATGGCTTCTTCCTATCGTCCCAATGTCGCGGCGATCCTCCTGCGCGAGGACGGGAAGATTTTCGTCGCCGAGCGGGTCGATTACCGGGGCAGTTGGCAGTTCCCCCAGGGTGGCGTCGACAAGGGCGAAGATCTCCTCGCCGCGCTCTATCGCGAGGTGGAGGAAGAAATCGGGGTGAAACCCGAGAGCTACCAGGTCTTGGCGGTGCGGACCGGATACCGATATAAATTCCCCGGCGGCCATCTAAAGAAGGGCCTCTTCTGCGGCCAGGAGCAGACCTATTTTCTCTGCCGCTATCTCGGGGCGAGCGACGAGATCGACCTGGCGCACCACACGCGCGAGTTTTCCGACTACAAGTGGATCAAGCCCGAGAAGTTCAAACTCAAGTGGGTGCCGAAATTCAAGCGCCGCGTGTTTCATGCCGTGATGGTCGACTTTTTCGGCGTGCGTCCGAAGTGATCCGCGGAACCGGTCAGGACGTCGTGGCGTCGCCGATCACGCCATGGCGGGGCGCTTGTCGGAAAGGTCGATGCGCGATAGAAAAGCGGTGAATGAAGACATTGACGAATCCATTTCGGCTGGCGGTGGGGATTGCCGCGATTGGTACCATGATCCTGTTTTCCCTGGAAAAGATGAGAGCCGATGACACGCCGCCGAAAGGGTATCCGAACGGAGTGAAGGCGGTGACCTATCCCTGTCCCGCCGACGGGAGCGAGCAACCGGCCCTTTTCTGGGCGCCCAAAACAGAAAACGACAAACCCGTGCCCTTGCTCGTCGCCCTGCACACCTGGTCGAGTGATTACCGGCAGGCCGGCGGCGAGGTGAAGTACGCCGAATGGTGTCAGAAGAACGGCTGGGTTTTCATCCACCCGAATTTCCGGGGACCGAATCGCACGCCCGAGGCACTGGGATCCGATCTCATGATTGCCGACATCCGTGCCGCCGTTGAGTGGACGAAGTCACAAGCCGTCGTCGACGAAATGCGGATCTACGCCATTGGCGTTTCCGGCGGCGGGCATGCCACGCAGTTGCTGGCCGGACGGACACCGGAAATCTGGGCCGGCATCTCCTCGTGGTGCGGCATCTCCGACATCGCCGCCTGGCACGCGCAGACCATCGCGGCCGGGCGGGGGAACTACGCTCGGAATATCGAGGGAGCCCTCAGAGGACCTCCGGACAATCCCGAACGACTCGACGACGCCCGGCATCGCTCCCCGCTGACCTGGCTGGAAAATGCTTCCGAAGTGCCGCTCGATCTGAATCACGGCATCAACGACGGGCGCGCCGGCAGCGTGCCGTTTACCCAGACCTTGAACGCCTGGAATGCGGTGGTGCCGGAAAAGGCGGAACTCGACGAAGCGGTGATCGAGAAATTCTACGAAACGCGGACCCCGCCTGCGGGGCGCGGTGAAGTTTCTGCGGATCCCCTCTACGGAGACCGTCCGCCCTTGTTTCGGCTCGTGCACGGCAACACCCGCGTTACCATTTTCGATGGTGGTCACGAAATCGTTCACGAGGCGGCGCTCAACTGGTTGGCGGCTCAGCGCAAGGGCCAGCCAGTTAATTGGAATCCGCCCAAGATTGCCGAATTGAAAGCGAGCGATGCCGAGAAGCAGAGCGGCAAGTGAGCTGCCAAGAGTAGAACGAGTCTCCCGGCCTGTTCCTGCATCAGGCTAGGCGAAGGAACGGGCCGGGAGACCCGTTCTACGGTCCCGAACCGACCCAACAGGGTTAGGTCGCGGACCTGACCCTATTCAGTCCTCCACCAGCTTGGCCAGCCATTCGCGCGCGGCGTCTCGAGCGGGCGAGGGACGGAGTGTCCAGGCGTCGTTGTGATTGCGGAATCCGGTTTCGAGAAAGGTGAAATCGCCTTCGATCCCGGTTTGCTCCAAGTAGCCGCGTGTGGCGGCGAGGTTCAGTGTTCCCCCGGAGGTCTCGTGGCAGATCAACTGTGGTCGACCGCCGAGGCGGCGCAAGCGTTCCAAGGCAGATGGTCGATCCGAACCGGTGAAAGGCCAGCCATCGCGCACGCCGTCGTAGTGGCTGTAGCAAATGAAGCCGCGCCAGAGTTTTGCGATCTCGTCGTCGTGCAACCCGATCGCGTTGGCGGCGATGGCGCCGCGCGAAAAGCCGCAGAGGACGACGCGATCCGGATCGCCGGAAAATTTCTCGCAGAGAGCGGGCACAGCGCGCTTGAGAAAGGCGACGGTGCTGTCAGGCCGGTGCTCGGGAGCATCGCCCCACCAGGTGATGGCGATTTCGTTGCCGGCGTCGTTGAGATAGGGAACGCAGGTCCAGATGAAACCGCGTCCGCCACTCAGTCCGTAGCCGAGCTTGCTGCCCTCAGGGCGGCCGGTGCTGACGTCGCCGTAGGCATTGCGATAGTTGCCGTTGCCGGCAAGTTCGATGAGAACGGGAAATTTTTTCTCTGCAGACCAGTCAGTCGGCAGATAGAGGATGACTGGCGGTGAATCCGGAAAAAGGGGGAACCGGGCTCGTTTTCCGGGAGCGGGTTCGCCGTCCGCGATTTCGGGAATCGTCAGGTCGGGCGCGATGGTCGAGATGTCGGGAACGGAATTTTCGTCCGCCAACGAAGAGAAAAGGAGGGGAAGCGAAAGAAGAAAAAGGCAGGACTGGCGAAGCGGGCGAGACGCCCGCGCTCCCAGTGATGGCCTGACCGATCGCCTCAGCATGAAGTCGGTTCCTTGCGGGCCAGCTTGACGGAATGGGGAATGGCTCCCTCGACAAAGCCAAGGCACTCGACCGCGCCGCTGGGCTTGCCGGGCAGGGCGATCACCAAGGAGCTGTCCACGACCGCGGCGAGGCTTCGGGAGAGAATCGCATTCGGCGTGATCTCCAGTGATCGCATTCGCATGGTTTCGCCGAAGCCGGGGATCTCCACCCGCATGATGCCGCGGATCGCTTCGGGAGTGACGTCGCGCTCGGCGATGCCGGTGCCGCCGGTGGTGAGGATGAGTCCGCAGCCTTGCGCGGAAAAGGCACGAATCGTTCGCTGAATCTGCTCCAGATCGTCGGGCACGACCGCCTCGGACTGGACCTCCCATTTTCGCTCCTCGCAGGCGGCGCGGACCGCTGGCCCGCCATGGTCTTCGTATTCGCCGGCCGAGGCTCGGTCTGAGACGGTGATGATGCCGACGGTTAGCATGAAAGTTTTAAGTGATGAGTTTTAAGTGTTAAGCCAGGTCCTGCTTGGTCTTTTCGATCAGTTCGATGCTTTCGATAACCATGACTTTGTCGATGGCCTTGCACATGTCGTAGATGGTCAGCGCGGCGATGCTGACGGCGGTGAGGGCTTCCATTTCCACGCCGGTCTTGGCGTCGGTTTTGACGAATGCTGTGATCTCGATGCCGTTGGAGAGAGCTTCGAAATCGAGGCTGACTTTCGTGAGCGGAAGCTGATGGCAGAGAGGAATGAGTTCGGCCGTCTTCTTGGCGGCCTGGATGCCAGCGATTCTCGCCACCGCGAGCACGTCGCCCTTGGGAACTTCGCCATCGGTGATTGCCGCCACCGTCTCCGCGGCGAGCCGGATGAAGCCCTTCGCGGTGGCTTCCCTCCGAACGACCGGCTTCTCCGAGACATCAACCATCGCGGCCGAGCCGTCTTCGCGGATGTGGGTGAGTTCAGGCATGGGATGTTGAAAACTGGAAGATAGTCGGCAGGAATTCGTGAAAATTCGATTCATTCGTGGAAATTCGTGTTCAAAAGCTTGTAAACACGAATGGTCGCGAATTTGAGGAATTTACACGAATTCTTTTAATGAAGTTGCTCACCCCCCAATCGCGATCATGCGGCGACCGGGCTGGTAGTTGTCGCGGAATTCGTGTTGCTCGGGTTTGCGATCAACGACGTGCCGGAAAAAGTGGGCGACATCCTCGTCGTTCATCTCCGGATTCCGCAGCACCTCGCGCATGTCGAATTCCAGGTGACTGCCGAGACAGGGGCGCAGTTTTCCCTCGCAAGTCAGCCGCAGCTTGTTGCAGGTTTCGCAGAAGTGCAGGTTCGTCATCGCGCCGATGAAGCCGATTTTCTGATCGGTTCCGGCGATGCGGTAGTAGGAGGCGGGCCCATTGGTCCGGAAATCCGGGAGCGGCTCGAGTTTTCCAAACTTGAACTCGATCAGCCTTCTCGCTTCTCCGATCGGCAGAAAATTCTCCTCGGTCAGCACCTCGTTCGTGCTCACCGGCATCAGTTCGATGAAACGCAGCAGCAGGTCGCGATCTCGTGCGAAATCGATCAGGTCCCAGAGTTCGTGCTCGTTCTGATTTCGCATCAGGACGCTGTTCATCTTGATGGACTCGAACCCGGCGGCGCGGGAAGCGTCGATGCCTTCGATGGCTTTTTCCAGAAAGTCGCGGCCCGTGGTCCTGGCGTAACCTTCGCGGTCGAGGGTATCGAGCGACACGTTCACCGTGCGTACCCCGGAACGGCGGAGTTGATCCGCGACGGTCAGCGATTCACCCTCGTTGGCGGGGCGGGCGAGCAGGGTGCCGTTGGTGGAAATGCCGATGTCGCGGACGCCTTCGATCTGCCCGAGTTGCTCGAAAAACCAGAGCACGTTGCGGCGAGTCAGCGGTTCGCCGCCGGTGACGCGCACCTTGGTAATGCCGAGCGAAGCCCCGACCCGGATGACGCGCAGGATTTCCTCGTAGCTCAGCACGTCCTCCCGCGCCAGCCATTCCTGCTGTTCTTCGGGCAGGCAATAGCGACA
>JAGRPB010000227.1 GCA_020439945.1 Verrucomicrobiia bacterium | reverse complement strand
GGGAATTCTGGTGGGTGGTAACCTGCTGGTGGTTCTGGTGACGGCGCTGCTGGCTCTTGCCACCTTCGGTGTCGCCATCATCGTGGTGCCGGTCGCCTACGTGGCCGGGGTCGCCTACGCGGCTTACGATCTGGAGGACTGGCACGGCAAGCACCACGCCTTACACCCGTGGCGCCATCCCTGAGCCTCCGCGGCGACAAGCCGGGGCGGAATAAACCCACTCCAGGCGGAGTGGGCGGGTGGTTTTTTTATTGTTAGACCGTGGCTGGCGGGGGGTTAGCCGATCTGTGCCGCACCGAAGTAAGGCACGAGGGCCTCCGGGATGCGGATGCTGCCGTCCGGCTGCTGGCATTGCTCGATGAGGGCGACGTAGAGGCGCGGCAGCGCAGTGCCGGAGCCGTTGAGCGTGTGGCAGACCTGGTTTTTTCCGTCGGCGTCCTTGAAGCGCAAACGCATCCGGCGCGCCTGGTAGTCGGCGAAATTCGAGCAGCTTGAGACTTCCAGGTAGGCCCCGTGACCCGGCGCCCAGACTTCGATGTCGTAGGTCTTCGCCGAGCTGAAACCGATGTCGCCCGTGCAGAGTTCGATGATCCGGTAATGCAGGCCGAGCAATTGCAGCACCTTCTCCGCTTCCTGCGTCAGCTGCTCCAGCTGGGCCATCGAATCGTCCGGATACGTGATGTTCACCAGCTCCACCTTGTCGAACTGGTGCATGCGAATCATGCCCTTGCTTTCGCGGCCCGCCGAACCCGCCTCGCGGCGGAAGCACGGCGTGTAGGCCGTCGTCTTGATCGGAAAATTCGCCGGGTCCTGGATCGTTTCCCGATACAGATTCGTCACCGGCACCTCCGCCGTCGGAGCCAGGAAAAAGGCGTTCTCCTCCAGTCCGTACATGTCGTCCTCGAACTTTGGCAACTGGCCCGTGCCATACATGCAGTCGCGATTCACGATGAAAGGCGGATACACCTCGCCGTAGCCGTGCTCGCCGGTGTGGAGATTCAGCAGAAACTGAATCAGGCTTCGCTGAAGCCGTGCGCCGGGACCGGTGAAGGCGATGAATCCGCTGCTGCTGATTTTCGTCGCCAGCTCGAAATCGAACAGGCCCAGCTTTTCGCCCAGTGTCACGTGGTCCAGTGGCTCGAAACCATCAAAGGTCGGTTTTTCGCCCCACTGCCGGATCTCCGGGTTTGCCGTTTCGTCCTGACCGACCGGACAGGCCGCGTGCGGCAGGTTGGGAATGCTGAGCAGCAACTCAGTCTGGCGGGCGTCCGCCGCGTCGGCTTCTTCGCCGATCTGCTTGATCTTGTCTCCTATTCCACGGACCTCGGCTTCGATGGCCGACGTGTCTTCGCCGGTTTTTTTCTTCATGCCGATCTCCTTGGAGATACGATTGCGTTCGCTCTGAAGCGCTTGCTTTTCGGTTTCGCCGGAACGGCGTTTTTCGTCACAAGCCAACACCTCGTCGACCAGTTCCCACGCGTCACCGCCGCGGGTCTTGAGCCGTTCCTTGATCCCTTCCGGATCTTCGCGCAACAATCGAATATCGAGCATGCGGCGAGTTTAGACCACCCTCGCCGAATGGCAACGAGCGACGAGGCAACGGGAACCTCCCTTGCCGCAGCAGGCCTGAGGCAAAAAATCATACTTTTTTGATCAAAAAATCTGACTATGTCATTTATTCTGTTGCTAAATTAGGATTTTCGCCTACTTTCCGTTCATGAAATTCACCGTCGAATTGGAAGAGGGCACTATCGAAAGCCTGATGCGGGTGACCGGGATCGACAAAAAAGGTCCGGCAGTGGCGAAGGCGGCGTCCGAGTTCTTGAAGCGCGAAATGGCTCGCGAATTCGCCAACAAGGTCATGGATGGCGAATTCGAGGACTATCCCCTGACCAACGACGAGTTGGAAGGCATCGAACGCTGAATTCACTCACCCGACGAAACATGGTCATCGTCGATACCAGCGCATGGATCGAGTTTTTCCGTCGGGACGGAGACCTGAAAGTGAAGCTCGCAGTCAAAGCGCTGCTTGATGAATTCGAGGCCACCCTTTGCGGCCCCGTCGAAATGGAGTTTCTCGGCGGCGCCTATCCTCACGAACGTCCGAAGATCCAAGCCTGGTTCGACGTTATTCCCTATCTTCCCAACGACCAGAAACTCTGGCGCAAAGCCGCAACCACCTACGCAGATCTGCGGACCAAGGGGCTCACTGCGCCGTGGAATGATATTCTCATCGCCACCATCACGCTGGAGAGCGACCATCGAGTCTACGCCGTCGACCGTCATTTTGACGCCATGGCGGAACACCTCCCGCTACGCCTTTACGAGCCGGGGTATAATGGTGGGTTTAACTCTGATAGGTAGATGACCATCTCCGGCTCTCTACGTGGTTGGCTTTTGCATCGGATGAGAAAGATAGCGCCAGGTTGCCCATTGATTGCAAGGTTCAACGTCTCTCGTCCCTCTAACTGGGGAGATGAAAAATCTGAAGCCGCTTACTTCCTTTTTCCTGATCGTCGGAGCCATCCTCAGTTCGGGTTGCCAGGCCTACTACCCGGACCCAAATGAACTGAACTCGAACCGCGAGTTGGAAGACGTAAACAACACCGAATCATTCAATTTCGGTCAGGGTCTCGGCAATCCGGCGGACGTCACGGTCGAATGATCTACGGGTGATCGGTTCACCCGTTCTTCGACATCGCGGTCAGCCGTTCGAGCATCCAGATGGTACCGTCCTGCGACAGGACCACCAACTCGCCGGCAGAGTCGGCACCGATGAAGGTGGGATTGAACGGACCTGCGGAGTCCGGGGATTGGCGGTATAGGGTGATGCGACGCAAGGCGCGATCTTCGTCGGGTGAAAGCTCGATCGCCTCGACGAGGCCGTAACCCCAATCGCCGAACAGGTAGCAGTTCTCCAACTCCGGAAAAGCCTCTCCCCGATAAACGTAGCCGCCGATGATGCAGAGTCCGTCGCCACGCATACGGGTATAGGCGAAGACGGGATCGATGAATCTCGCATCGGCCAGCAATGGCTCCGGATGCGCGGCCAGCGCGGCGGGGCCGTCGCGATCGCTCCAGCCGTAGTTGGCTCCTTTTTCGATTCGGTTGATCTCTTCCCAGAAATCCTGTCCCACGTCCGCCACCCAGAGGTGACCGGTTTTCGCATCGAAAGCCATGCCCCAGGGATTGCGCAGGCCGCTGGCGAAAATTTCCTCTCGCATCAATTGAAGGCCAACGAAGGGATTGTCGGCGGGAATGGCATACTCGCGAGCGCCCTGCTTCCGATCGATGTCGAGTCGCAGGATTTTGCCGTGCCATGCCCACAGATTCTGCGCCAGGCGATAGGGATCGTCGCGCAGGCCGCCGTCCCCGAGTCCCAGGTAGAGAAAACCGTCGGGGCCGAACACGATCTGGCCGCCCCAGTGATCGGCCAGCGGCTGGTCGACCTGCAGCAGCACGCGCTCTGTCTCGGGCAGCGGGACGAAGTCGTTTTTCAAATCGACCCGCATCTCGCTGAGCACCGTCCGGCGCGGATCGACCTGCGAGTAGGAGAGAAAGAGCCTGCCGTTCTTTTCGAATTGAGGATGCAGCGCCAGACCGTGAATCCCGTCCTCGAAATTTACCGACCCTTTCATTTTCTCCCGGAAATCCAGGTAGATCGCGGACGGTTTCGCCGGGTCCCGCAGATCGACCCGATGAAACAGCCCGCGCTGGCAGGCAATGACGGTGGTGCCATCGGGTAAGTGCAAAAAGCCCGACGGCAGATCGAATTTCGTTTCGAAGGAAAGAGGTCTCAACTGCCCCCAAGTGATCTCTGCTTCCTTCGGAACTGACGCATAGTCATCAGGTTGGTCAGCCCCGCTCACCGAGGCAACGGAACCGAGGAGAAAAGCGGCGAGAAAAAGGCGGAAGCGCATGGCTCGCAGAAGCGCATTTTTCGAGCCAGCTGCCACATTTGGCGGCTCGACTTGCGCGTTTGGGTTCGACTCTCGTGACGCTTTGATTTTCTCTAGAGCGCATGCATCTGACGGAGAACCAGCGAGCACGACGACGTCGAACCGGAATCAGTCTGCGAACGGCTCTCCTGTCGCTCGGGATAGCGATCGGCGCGATCATTCTCCCGGAATGGATCGCCCGTCACTTGATGTCGCATTCCATCGTGTACCGACTCACGCCACGACCCAAATTCGAGCGAATGGAGATCGCGGGTTCTGCCGCCACGGGGACGGTGATCGACGGAAAAGGCGGCTGGATCAACGAGGGGCAGTTTACCGAAATCCTGATCCGGTCGGAGAAGGCGAAAGGCAAACCGGAATGGGATCGGCCCACGGACATCGTAATTCAGAATGGTCGGCTGCGCGGATCGATTCGCATCATGGGCATGGGTCGGAATGGGGAAGCTCGCGAAGTGACCAAGTCCTCGCGCCGCGAAGGTCACACCGAGCGAGCCCAGGCCGCCGCGCCGACTCGCATCACCATTCGCAACGTCGAGATCGAAGCGGCCGGCGTCATCCCAATCTACGTCGCGCCGGGCGCCACCGAGGTGACGATCGAGAACTGCACCTTTCGCGGTTGGACCACTTCGGTTGCGCTCTACCTCGATGCGGAGAGCGCCCGGAATGTGATTCGCGACAATGTGTTCGACCTGCGGGTTTCACGGGAAGTGATCGCCGTGGATGGTTCGGCGGAAAACCGGATCGAGAACAACCGATTCCAATCCGTCGCCCTCGGAGGGATCTACCTGTATCGAAACTGCGGCGAAGGCGGCACCGTCCGGCACCAGACCCCTCACGGAAACCTCATCGCCGACAACCGATTCAATCTTCACCCACTGGCCTGGCGCGCCGCCGGCATCTGGCTGGGGTCGCGAAATGGAAGCCGCCCCTATTGTCATGCCGACGACGGATTTCCCTTCGGCAGCAGCATCGACAATCGCGACTTCGCCTTTGGCAATTCCGTCACCGGAAACCGATTCGAGCCGTCCCTTCGACGTGCCATCCGCGACAATGGAGAAGGCAATCATGTAGGGTCTTGAGACGGCGCAAACCGAACGGCAAGGATCGCCATACTCGGCTTCGTGGTGGGACAAGTTGCTCCCGGCATAGTGATGAAGGATTGTGCGAATCATTCTCCACCATCGCCTCATGAGCTCTTCCCGCCCCAAGTCAGCCAAATCCAAATCTGTCAAACTTCTCTCGGGCGGCAATCCGCAGATTCCGAAGGGTGATGGCGAGGCGCCGGTGCGGGCTTATGTCGATGCGATGCCGGGTTGGAAACGGGAAATCGGGGAGCAACTCGATGCGCTCGTTTCCGAACTGGTGCCTGGCGTTCAAAAGGCGATTCGTTGGAACTCGCCTTTCTACGGTTCCGAGGAACTCGGCTGGTTCCTGTCCTTCCACGTGTTCACTCGCTACGTGAGAGTGACGTTTTTCGCGGGCCTTTCACTGACTCCGATTCCACCCGGTGGCACGGAGAAAAGCCGCGTGGGGCGCTGGATCGATATCTACGAAGACGAGGGAATCGATGAGGCGCAGATGACGAAATGGATCAAGCAGGCAGCGAAGTTGCCCGGCTGGCAGTCATCGACCTCGGCGGAACAGAATGCGAATCCCAAGAAGATTCCCGAGGTCGACGCCTATCTCGCGAAGGCGAAAAAGTGGCGCGAGGAACAGGTGGAACTTCGGGAGATCCTGTTCGGTTGCGGTCTGACGGAAGAACTGAAATGGAGCAAACCCTGCTACACGTTTGAAGGTCACAACGTGGCCATCATCCAAGGCTTCAAGGAATTCTGCGCCGTTCTGTTTCCCAACGGAGCGCTTCTCAAGGATCCGAAGGGTTTCCTCGAAAAGCCCGGGGAAAATTCGCACTCGGCTCGTCGAATGCCCTTCCGTTCGCTGGCCGAGATCACGAAAAAACGGGCCGCTCTCAAAGCCTTCGTCAAAGAGGCGGTGAAAGCGGAGAAGGCCGGCAAGGAGGTCGAGGCGCGCAAAGAACGGGAACCGATTCCAGAAGAGCTTCAGAGGAAAATGAAGAGTGATCCCGAACTGAAGAAGGCATTCGAAGCCCTGACACCGGGACGGCAGCGCGGCTACATTCTCCACATTTCTGCCGCGAAACAATCGACGACGCGCGAGAACCGGATCGGGAAATGGCGCCCGCACATTCTCGACGGGAAAGGGATGCATGATCGCTGAGCCGAACTCGCCATCGGATTCTCACCGCGAATTCACGCGAACCTGTTTAGAATTCGGCGTCAGGATTTGTGTTCATTCGCAATCCTTCGCCGATTTTGACAAAGTAGATTGAAACGCCGGTAAGAATCACGAATCGAAATTCGTCTCTCTCAAATTCACTCAACACAATTCCTACACACCATGAGATTCCTTCCTCACATCGCCGCCGTCATTCTCGGTCTGCTGTTCCTGATGGCTTCAGCCACCTTCTTCCTCGGTCTCGCTCCCGAGCCCGAATTTCCGGAGGGAAGCCCGATTGCCTTGTTCATGGGAGCCTTCGGCCCGACGGGCTACATGGCCTTCGTCAAAGTCTGCGAACTGCTCGGCGGCGTGTTGGTCATGGTTCCCAAGACGCGAAACTATGGCCTGCTCGTTCTCGGCCCGATCATTCTCAACATCGTCGCCTTTCACATGTTCATCACCAAAGGCGAGGGTTTGCTCAGCCCCATGCTGATCATCATCGTGGTCGCCGCCCTCTACCTGCTGTGGCACGAGAGGAAGAAGTTTTGCGCCTTGGCTGGCGGAAAATCCTGAGGCGCTCGATCCGGATTCAACTCGGCCGCGTCCCGATCGCCATCAGCGTC
>JAGRPB010000226.1 GCA_020439945.1 Verrucomicrobiia bacterium | reverse complement strand
AGAAGACGCAGGTGCCGCTTTCGAAATTCCGCACCTCGCTCGACATCAAGAACGGTGGCGTCGGTAAGATCAACGGTTTCGATGGCGCCAGCGCCGAGTTCAATCGCCATTTCCTCGGCGCGAAAGAAGAGGACGAGGGCGGCACCGCAATCCTGATCCGGCCGACGATCCGAGCGGGGACAGGAGACGTTGTCACCGAAGAAGGAAAGTAGGCGGACGAAATCGGGGACGTAAATCAGTGCCCCCTATCGACCCCAATCTTCCATCTACCAACTTCCCTCATCGCGCCGGAGGCGCTAGTATAGGAACATGCGCCGCTCCTGCCCTCCGGCGAAAACCCTCCGTCTTTCCGTCTCCTTCCTGTCGCTCTTATTTCTAGGGTGCTCGGTCATTCGTGTCCACGCCGTAGAGAAACCGCTGGGATTCAACGCCGACATCCGGCCGATCCTCTCGGACAAGTGTTTTCACTGTCACGGTCCGGATTCGAACAAACGCGAGGCCGGGTTGCGGCTGGATCTCGGGGAAGCCGCGCTCGCAAAACTGGAGAGCGGGAAACGCGCCGTGGTGCCGGGCAAACCGGAGGAGAGCGAGCTGATTCACCGGATCGTTCATGATGATCGCGATGAGTTGATGCCTCCGCCGGAGAGTCACAAGACCCTGTCGGATGGGGAAATCAACACTCTTACACGCTGGATCAAAGAGGGTGCAGTCTATCAGAAACACTGGGCCTTCGAACCAATCGCGAAACCCGAACCACCGAAGCTCGATCCCGCCGCGTTGCCGGAAGGTTACGAGCCGGTGAACGCGATCGACCACTTCATCGTGGCGAAACTCGCGGGCACAGGCCTCCAACCGAGCCCGGAAGCAGACCGGCACACCTTGCTGCGACGCGTCGCACTCGATCTGACGGGACTGCCGCCGACAGATAAGCAGATCCGCCTGTTCACCAACCAGGCGCTGACTCTGGAGCAGGCCTATGTGGCTGTGGTGACCGATCTGTTGAATTCGCCCGCTCACGGCGAAAATGTCGCCTGGCAATGGCTCGATGCGGCGCGCTACGCGGACAGCGACGGCTACGAGAGCGATCCGCTGCGCACGATGTGGCCGTGGCGGGACTGGGTGGTGAACGCCTTCAACGAGAACCTGCCCTACGACCAGTTCGTCATTCAGCAACTCGCCGGCGACCTGCTTCCCGGCGCCCGGATGCGCCAGGTGGTGGCGACCGGATTCAACCGCAATCACCGGCTTAACAATGAAGGAGGGGTCGATCCGGATGAATGGCTGATCGAATACGTGGCCGATCGCGCCGAGACGACAGCGACCGTATTCATGGGTCTGACGTGGCAGTGCGCCCGTTGTCACGACCACAAGTTCGACCCGATCACGCAGAAGGATTACTACCAGCTCTTCGCGTTTTTTCACAACGTCCCCGAGGTCGGTAACAGTCGCGGCACCAACGCGCCCCCGGCGCTCGACGTCCCTGCCCTACCCTATCTGGAGAAGTACGAAGGGTTGTTGGAAAAACTCGTGCCGATGGAGCGCCAACTGGCTGATTTTCGAAAGGCGAAGGAATTCGGTCCCGCCCGCGACGCTTGGCAGGAAACACTGAAATCGGACGAAGCAGCCCAAAAGAAATTACCCGGAGACCTCGGCAAGAAGGCGGTCGCCGAGTGGGATGCCAAACTGAAGGCCCAGGCGGAGGACTATTTCCTGAAGAATGTCTATCCGGCTACTGCGGCGTTGCGGAAACAGATGCGTCCGCTGGAATCCGAAGCGGCGAAGCTCCGAGGCACCGGCGCCAAAATCATGGTGATGGCCGAACTGGACAAACCGCGCGAGACCCATCTGCTGGAACGCGGCGCGTGGGACCAACCTCGCGAGGTGGTGACGGCGGACTCTCCGTCGTTTCTTCCACCGATGGATCCGAAGTTGCCGAAGAATCGCCTCGGCCTGGCGAAATGGCTCACCGGGCCGGATCATCCATTGACAGCGCGGGTCATCGTGAACCGCACTTGGGAACGTTTTTTCGGAACCGGCCTCGTGAAGACTCAGGAGGATTTCGGGTCCCAGGGGGATGCGCCCACGCATCCGGAGCTGCTCGACTACCTCGCGAGCTGGCTGATCGAGAACGGCTGGGATCTGCGCGCGCTGGAACGGGAGATCGTGATGAGCGCGACCTACCGTCAGCGTTCGACCGTCTCACCTCAAGCGCAGGAAATCGATCCCGACAATCGCCTGATCTCACGCGGGCCGCGCTATCGCTTGCCGGCAGCGGTGATTCGCGATCAGGCCCTGTCGGCGGCCGGCACCCTGGTTCCCGATCTGGGAGGCCCGCCGGTGAAACCTTATCAACCGGCCGGACTATGGAAAGAGATCATCAAAGGACGTGTCGAATACAAGCGCGACACCGGCGACAAGCTTTATCGCCGCAGCCTTTACACTCTCTGGCGTCGCGCGGTGAAGCCGCCGTTGATGGAATTGCTCGACTCGAACGGGCGCGACATCTGCGCGGTTAACCAGAAACGCACCAACACACCCCTCCAGGCGCTGTTGCTGATGAACGACGTGACTTTCGTGGAAGCCGCTCGCGGTTTGGCGGGACGAATGATCAGCGAAGGCGGCGAATCGGTGAGCGACCGGCTGACGCAGGGCTATCTGCTCACCATGGCGCGGCCTCCGACCGAACCCGAATTGAACGTCCTGGAAAGTCAGTTGGAATCGGATCTGGCGCACTACCGTGAGAATCCCGCTGAAGCCTCCTCCCTGTTGATGATTGGAGAATCGAAAAGCGATCCAAAGCTGGACCCCGTCGAACTCGCTGCCTACACCAACATCGCCCGCGTTCTCCTTAATCTCGACGAGACGGTGACCAAGGAGTAGGAACCGCTGATAGTCGCTGATCTTTTCCTTCTCCACCCGCCCCCTGTGCCGCTTATCACTCATTACTCCTCACTTTTCCCCCAATGAAAAAACGCCACCTGATCCTGTTTCTTGCCGCTGCCATTCTGATTCCGCCGCTTTGTTGGGCCGCCGACAACCTGCCGGCGGTCATCGATCCCACTGAAGTCGCCGAAGATCCGGCCTTCGTCATTCAGGGAGAGTATTCCGGCGAGGTCGGCGATCAGAAGATCGGCGTGCAGGTGATCGCTCTTGGGAGTGGCGAATTCGAGGGCGTGCTCTGCCACGGGGGCCTGCCGGGAGACGGTTGGGACGGATTGAAACCGCGCGAACGGATGACTTCGAAGCTGAGCGACGATGGTTCGGTAACTTTCACGAAAGACGAATGGATCGGCGTGCTCAAGGAAAGCAAGATCGCGGTTACCAACGCGAACGATTCCTCGGTCAATTACACGCTTAAGCGGGTCGAGCGCGAAAGTCCCACCCTTGGAGCCAAGGCTCCCGAAGGCGCCGTCGTGCTATTCGATGGCACGAAAGAAACCGCTGAGAAACACTGGCAGCATCCCAAGCTCGACGGTGAGTTGCTCAGCCAGGGTGCCCTTTCAACCGACAAGTTTCAGGATTTCACGATGCACATCGAATTCCTCCTTCCCTGGAAACCGGCCGCGCGCGGTCAGGCGCGCGGTAACAGCGGGCTCTACATGACCGGACGTTATGAGGTGCAGATGCTCGACAGCTTTGGCCTCGCCGGAAAAGACAACGAGTGCGGCGGCATCTACAAGGTGTCCGAACCGAAGCAGAACCTGTGCTATCCGCCACTGCGGTGGCAGACCTATGACGTCGATTTCACGGGCGCGAAATTTGACGCCGAAGGGAAGAAGACCGCGAACGCCATCATCACCGTGAAGCACAACGGCTACCCGATTCACGAAAACCTCGAGATTCCCGGCCCCACCGGCGGCGCCCGCAGCCAGGACGAGAACGGGCCCGGGCCCATCTTCCTGCAGGACCATGGCAACCCGGTTCGCTACCGGAACATTTGGGTGGTGAAGAAGAACTGACCGCTGTCGGGCGCTTCCTGATCGACCATTTTGTTGGCTCTTCCCCGCGCAATCGCGGTCATCCCTGGCGTTGCCTTTTTCACGCTTTTCAGTCCCCATTTGACCCATGCTCAAAACCACCGCCCCTCTCTTCGCTCTCACTTTTCTCGCCGGCAGTGCGCTGGCCGATCCGCAACCCCCGGAAGGCTTCACCGCCCTGTTTAACGGCAAGGACCTGACCGGATGGCACGGCGACAATCCGCACACCACGGTGAAGGCGGAAGATCGCGAGAAGTCGCTCGCCGAGCAACAACCGGAATTCCAGGCCCACTGGTCGGTCGAAAACGAGGAACTCGTCAACGACGGCCAAGGCCCCTACGCCACTACCGACAAGGACTACGGCGACATCGAGTTTCACATCGATTACAAGACCGTGCCACTCGCCGACAGCGGCATCTATCTGCGAGGCACCCCGCAGGTGCAGATCTGGGATTACACCGAAGAGAAGAAATTCAAACTCGGCGCCGATCTCGGTTCCGGCGGCCTGTGGAACAACAGCGCCGGCGCGCCGGGCAAAGATCCGCTGGTGAAGGCCGACAAGCCGTTCGGCGAATGGAATTCCTTCCGCATCCGCCAGCTCGGCGCGCGAACCTCGGTTTGGTTGAACGATCAACTGGTGGTGGACAACGCCATAATGGAAAACTACTGGGACAAGACACGCCAGACTCCCCTGCCCGCCACCGGTCCCATCCATCTGCAAACCCACGGCGGCGAAATCCGCTGGCGTAATTTGTTTGTACGCGAGATCGGAGCCCGGGAAGCCAACGCCCTGTTGCGCGGCGACGATGCAAAAGACGGATTCGTTTCCCTTTTCAACGGCAAAGACCTCAGCGGCTGGGCCGGTGCGGTGGAAAACTACGAAGTGGTCGACGGCGCGATCCGATGCAAGGAAGGCCAGGGTGGCGTGCTGCATACCGCCGATGAATACGGCGACTTCGTGGCCCGGCTGGAATTCAAGGTTCCGCCCGGCGGCAACAACGGTCTCGCCATCCGTTACCCCGGCGAAGGCGACACCGCCTACGTCGGCATGTGTGAACTGCAGGTGCTCGACAACAGCGCCGAGAGGTACCAGAAGCTCGACACCCGGCAGTTCCATGGCAGCGCCTACGGCATGGCTGCCGCCCATCGCGGATACCAACGCCCGGTCGGCGAGTGGAACTACCAGGAAGTCACCGTGAAAGGTTCGACCATCAAGGTGGAACTCAACGGGACCGTCATTCTCGACACCGATCTCTCACAGATCACCGATTACCTGGCCAACAAGAAGCACCCCGGAAAGGATCGTACCTCCGGCTTCTTCGGCTTCGCCGGTCACCACGATCCGGTGATGTTCCGCAACATCGCGATCAAGAAACTTTGATCTGATTCCAAAGGAGGGGCGACACTCCTGTCGCCCTTTTTTTTGGGCAAGGCGACAAGAGTGTCGCCCCTCCCCATCTCCCTCAGCTATCCGCGTATTTCGGGTCCTGCTGCATCTTCTCGATCAGCGCTTCCAGGTGGGCAATGTATCCCTCTGCGTCGACGCTCTCGGCTTCCGGCGTTCCCCTGACCGCATACAGCCAGCCTTCGGAATAGGGTGAGCTGCGGACGATGCAGGCATCGATTTCCAATTCCGGGTTGCCACCCGCGAAATCGCCATCCATCACGCAGTAGAGATCGCTGGCAGCCTTGAACCCCTCGACATAGCCGATCTGCTGCCCCGATGTGACCGTGTCGCCTTCCTTCACGTCATATTGCGCCTCGACCAGTTCGCCCAGCATCCGCGTTGCGAACTTGGTGAATCCCACCCGCCACAGACCCGATTCGTTTTCATCTTCCGCCATCCAGTAGTGACTCAGGGAATAGCGAAACGACGCGGGAAACCGGGCCGAGAACCGGGCGTGCTTGAAGCGGAGGAATTCCATGGTTGGGGGCGAAGACGGGAGCGCCCCATACTTGCGTCGACCGGGCATTCGCGCAACCCTTGACGCGATGATGAAACTCCCCCTTTCGATTCCCGTTCTTTCTCTCTTCGCCCTGCTTCTTCCCGGTTGCGAAGATCCTCCCGCCGCCGAGCCAACCGTCTCCGTCGAGCAACTCGCCGCTCTCAGCTACGGACCCGCCGTGGAGCAGTTCGATGAGCGCGCCGCGGTGAAGGCCGCCGTCTCCGCGGCAAAACTCGATGAGAACTGGACGGTGATTCGCGGAGTTTTCACTCCCATCGATCCCGGATATCATCTCTACAGCAAGGATCTGCCGATGGAGGGCATCGAAGAAACGGGCCGACCGACCTACCTTGAAATCACCGAAGGAGCCGTGCAGAGCGGAGCCCTCCTCGCCGATCAGGAACCTCACGAGTTCACCCAGTACGGCGTCACCCTGCCGGTTTATCACGAAGGCGCCGTGACTCTCTACCGCTTGGTCCAGCCAAAAAGCGGAGCCACCGGCCTCACCGCCGCCCTCACCTACATGTCCTGCAGCACCGAACTCTGCAACCTTCCCATCGAAGGCGAAACCGTCAGCGTTGTGCTTCCGTAAAGGGATTAACGGAATGAAGAAACTGCTTGGTGATCGAAAATCTTCCCAGGTTTCAAGCCAATTCCGACTCGACGTGATCGGATTTATCAAGCATTCTCTGGATTTCAGCGCACAAGATCCGTTAGATGAAGTTTTTCCCTTTCTCCTCCCATCAAATCCTGCGGTTCATCCTGGGAACTGCGCTCGTTGCCTCCTCCGGCAGCATCCAGGCCGTGGAGGGGCAACCAAATATCCTCTTCATCCTCGCCGACGACGTCAGCTACCGGAATATCAGCTGCTATCCGGGCAGCTATGATTTCGCGAAGACCCCGGCGATCGACCAAATCGCCAGCGAAGGCAT
>JAGRPB010000020.1 GCA_020439945.1 Verrucomicrobiia bacterium | reverse complement strand
AGCCCTGGGTGGTGAGGGAGGCGAGGATGGCGTCGAACTCCTCGCCGGTGAAGGAGGCGCTGGCATCCGGGGCGAGGGTGGAGTCGGCGCGGTCGAGGATGATGTGATCCTGGCCACCTTCTCCGTCGACGATGAGGTTGCCGTCGAAGGGACCGAGATCTCCGAGGGTGATGGTGTCATCTTCATCGCCGGTCTCGATCGTCAAGTCGTCGCCGGGATTGAGCACGATGCGGACCTCGTTGGTGCCGCCGCCGGAGAATCCGCTGCCGATGGTGCTGGTGGTGTCGCGGAAGACCAGTTCGTTGGTGTTGACATCGTAGTGGACGGAAAGAGTATTCACTTCGCCCGGGGCCGAGTGGTAAATGATCTCATTACCTTCCCTGATGAGTTCGGAAATAGAGACATTGACGGTTCGAGCGTCGGCGCTGAAGGGAGAGATTCCTCCGTTCACGGACGTGTCGACGGTAGTGTGCTCCAAGCCGGTCGTGACGCCGGTCTGATCCCAGGCCCTGAAGGTCATCGTGCTGTCGGTGGTGGTGGCCCCGTCGGGAACGAAACGAATGCGGTCGGTGGTGAGCAGGAGCAGAGCACTGCTGTCTGACACGGCTCCGATGTCGTTCCAGGATGTGCCGCCGTCGGTGGAATACTGGAATTTTCCGGCGCCCGTCACCATGGTGCCGGTGACGGCGATACCTTCCAATGATCCGGAGTCCACGTCGGTGATCTGACCGTTGATCAAGGTGGAAACGAGATCGCCGTCGTTGTCGAATTGAACCACGCCGACGTCGTCGAAATCGGCCACGCCAGCGCCCAGCACGGGCGCATCGTTCACCGCGGTCAGGGTCAGGTCATTTCCGGCATAGCTGACTTGCTGTGACCTGCCGTCGAGCAGGAGCACGTCTCCTTCGGCAATGCCGGGCAGGAGTCCGATGAAGGAGGTGGAATTGGTTCCCTGCTGGTCGATGACGGTGATGGATCCGCCGTCGTCAACAATGGTTCCTTCCACTGTGGTGTTGGACAGGTCTACGGTGGTATTCAGTCCTTGGATGATGATCTGGTCGAAATCCACACCGGCCACTCCGCCGCTACCCAGGATGTTGATAACGAAAGTGCCGTCGAGATCGAGATTGCCCAGGGTGAGAATGCCGACATCGCCCGCGCCGATACCGGGGGCGAGGAATCCACCGGAGTCGATGGTGACCACCGCATCGGTGTTTCCTTCGCCTTCGAGAGTGGCACCGCTGGCGACGACGATCGTCGCGGTTCCGCCGCTGGTTTGATTTGCGTTCATGCGGAGGGTGCCTCCGTTGACCGCTGTCAGACCGGTATTGGTGTTGGTGCCGGAAAGTTCGGTGGTGCCCTCGAGGATCGTGAGAGTACCGGCGCCGCTCAGGTCTCCACTGAGGGTGGCGGTACCGCTTGCGGCGAGGTTCACGACCAGGTTGCCTTCGTTGGTGACTGCTCCGGTGAGACTGGATGTGCTGGCAGCCGTGCCGTCGCCGAGGATGAGGGTGCGCCCGCTCGCAACGATGGTGTCTCCGGTGTAGCTGTTGGCACCGTTCAACTCAAGGCGAGCCACGCCCTGCTGGTTGATACCACCCGTTCCGGAGACATCGCCCGAGATGATGCTGGGAGCGCCGCCGTTGGTGGTTAGGGTCGAATTGAGGACGACGTTGTTGGAAATCGTGACGGCTCCTGAAGTGGTCACTTTGACTCCGTCGTGTACCAAATCAAAAGCGGCCTGGACTTCGTTGGCGGTCAGGGCTTGGCGCCAGACTCGGTAGATGGCGGTTTGGCCGTTGAAGGCGGCAGTCGGCCGGTCACCGGAAACGGCATAGCCACCCGTCGTGCCGCTTTGCTGACCGAGACCGATATCATCGCCACTGGAGATGTCGTCCATGTCGACGTTGTCAATCGACGCCTGTTCCGTTCCATTCACATAGAGGCGTGCGATGTCGTTGTTCGGACTGGTGCCGGATCCTCCATTTACATCGAAGACCACCATGATCTGGATGAAGTCGGTCAGATCGATTCCCAGCGTGCTGAGATCCACGGTGACCAGACCGCCGGCATTGCGGGTGCCAGCTCCGACCGCCGGAGAAAGTCGATCGTCGTCCTCCTGAGCCGCGAGAGTGAGCATCGACCCCTGGATCGAAACCGACATCCCGGGTTGGCTGGCGCCGGAGGAGCCAGTCTCCCAGACCACCCTGGCCGTCGTGTCGGAGGCGTAATTCGCATTCAGGCGAACCCACAATTCGACCGAGATATCTTCGTCGGAAAGGTTGTCGGACATTTCTTCCAGGGATCTACCGATGGCCGTGGTGTTGAAGGCGGCATGGATTCCCTGGTGAGCCGAATCGGTCACCGCGACGGGCGCCCCGTTGGCGGTCAGATCCAGATCGCCAAAGTTGCCCGAACTGAGATAGTCGACCGTGCTGGAGCCCTCCAAATCTTCCAGGCGACCAACGAGATCTTCCCAGAGGTTGGTGCTCGCGGGATCCAGAGATGCCACGTAGTTGAAGTAGAGATCCTGGTTGGCCGGATTGAGAGAGTTCAGGTAGCCGGAACCATTGTTCATCACGGTAACCGTCCCGCTGCCGCCGATCGAGAGCGATCCCAGTCCCGCGTCGGCGGAAAGCGCGTTGAGAGAATCATCCCCAATGTTTCCGCCAAACTGGATGGCTCCGTTGGCGTTGATCGTGAGATTCGCGGCGAGGCCATCGGCGCCATCGATGGTGGAGACGAAAGCGATTCCGCCGGTGCCGCTCGTCGCATCGATGGTCACGTCCGCCGCCGTCACCAGCAATTGGTTGCCGAACAGGTTGTCCTGAGAACCGCTCAAGGTCACATTTCCCCCGAGCATGGTGTAACCGCCGAAGTAGGTCGTCACCGAGGCGACATCCAGGCCTCCAGCGAAGTTCGTGATGTCGGCCACCTGGACGTTGACGTTGGCGCCAGCGCCCGAGATGAGACCGGAGAAGGTGCCGTCATTGATGGCAAGGAAGCTGGAATCTCCCGAACCCAGTCCCAGGGTGCCTCCGAAGCTGAAGGATTCAGCGGTGACTGAGGCGGTGCCGTTGAAAATAGAATCGCCGGCAAAGGTGGCCGTGCCAACGAAGGTCGGTTCCGACGTGTACCACACTCCCGCCAACCCCACGGCTTTGATGGAGGTATCCGCTCCGAAATCCGTGGTTCCTCCGAACAGAATGCTGCCTGCCCGGAATTCGGTGGCTCCCACCGACACCGTTTCCACATTTCCGGAATAGCTCTGATCGGCCATGGTGAAAACCTGGAGCGCGCTACCGCCGGTGTTGAACTGCACCGTGCCAGCAGCTCCCGTGGTCAGGCTGGTGAGTTCGGCCGTGCCGCCGACGCTGCCGCCGAAGATCACATTTCCAGAAGTCGTGTTGACGGTGAGACCGGAGAGCGTGTCCCCGTTTCCGTCGTCATTGACCGATCCATTGAAGGTCACTGAAGCGCCGCTCAAGGTGGTGTCCGCGCCGAGAGTAACGTTGGTGCCGTAGGTCTGCGCGCCGGCAGTCGTAACGGTCACTGAGGAAACGCGGGTCGTGTTGAGTGCGGTCCAGTTGGTTTCGACTTCAGAGGTTCCGTAGTTGGCCGCCACGTTGCGGTAGGCACGCACGATGGCGATCTCACCCACGAAATCATTGGCGGGGCTGGCATACGGAGTGATGCCGACGCCGTCGTTGGCTCGGCCGAGCCCGGAGTTGCTTCCGTTGGTCCAGTCACCGTAGGCACCGGTCTCCACGGAAACGACCTCGGTGCCGCCCATGCCGCTGCCGCCGTTGAGCCAGAGTTTGGCCACGTCGTTGTTGGCCACGTCGACAAAGGCGATCAGTTGCTGGAAGTTGTTTTCCGCGCCCACGGGGAGGGCCAGCGTGGCCGTTCTCCTCGGAGCGACGGCGGAGTCGCGGACTTCGAAGACCACGTTCCCATCCTGCAGATAGATGACGGAACTGTCGGTCGTGGTGCCCTGGTTGCCGCCCGATTCCCAAAGGACGTAGGGGCCACCGGTGAGCATGGCGGCCGTCGGTCGGAACACGATTTCGATGGCGAAGTTCTCGTTGGACCAGTCGCTGTCGTTTCCATTCCGGACGTTGCTCATCTCGTTTTCAAACGAGTTCAACGTGGCGCCGGTGTTCCCCGCGCTTCCCACCGCGAAAGCGCGGGTGATCGCCGCCAGGTTGGAGGAGCCGGAGACATCGACCTGCCCGGCATCCGTGCCGGCCCAGTCCCAGGCGTTGCGGTTGCCGAAGGTGGATTCCAGCACGGTGGCGTTGATGGTCGAATCCCAGAATTGTCCCGTGCCGCGATCCAGCGAGGCATCCCAGTTCAGAGTGAGGCTGGTCTGGGTAACCGCGAGGTTGTCCGCGAAAATCGTGGCCGCACTGCCGCTGGTATCGAGCGAATCGAGAGCGCTCAGCGCGCCGACATTTCCATTGAAAACCACTTCCACGCTCGCGCTGGTGGCGAGGGCACGAGCGGTGCCATCCGAATCAACCGCACCAGCGAAAGAAATCGTTCCGCCCGCGAGCGCCGTCGTTCCGGTGAGGGTAACAGGCACGGTGTAGGTTTGATTACCGGTGCCGGTGTCCACACTGCCGCTCAGGAAAATGGCGGCGGCATCGTCGAAAACCAGACTGCCGGTGGTGACGACCGATCCGTCGAGAGTGACGCTTTCCACGTCTTCAAAGGAAAGGCCACCGGTCACATTGAGGCTGTTGATCGTCACCGTGTCCGTTCCGGCCTGTCCCCTGATGAGAACTCCGTTGGTCACGCCAGTCGCGTCAATGGTGGCGGTGAAAATGTCTCCTCCGGCCACGGCGCCGGCACCTACCGAGAGTGGTTGTCCGACGG
This sequence comes from Verrucomicrobiia bacterium, assembly GCA_020439945.1. Taxonomy (GTDB): domain Bacteria; phylum Verrucomicrobiota; class Verrucomicrobiia; order Verrucomicrobiales; family DEV007; genus JAEUHH01. Next base: position 39,202 of record JAGRPB010000020.1, on the reverse strand, counting down.
TTTGGATGGTGATGATGTTCCCAACCTGGCTGATGGTGATGACATCATTCGTGTTCAGCGGAGCGATGTCTTCGATCACAAGTTGGCCGCCGACGACTTCCACCAGGGTGGTGGGGGCGTTCACATCCACCGAGGTGAAATTCCACACCGTGGCATCAGCCGTTCCCTCGTAGCCGAGTCCCTGCACGTTGGCGAAAACCGCCTGGGTATTGCCCGCATTGGCGGAACCCGAAATCTCGATATGATAAGCCGTATTGCTGGCGAGATCCGCGGTCGGATCGATGGTGACGGTGTTCCCGGTGATCGTGACGCCGGCAGGCAAGCCACCCGCGAATGACCAGGTTTCCACCGTGCCCACGCCGGTTTGCACCAGCCTGATTTCTCCGCTGCCGGTGACCGGGTAGACCGGTTCGTCAAACGTGATGACCAAATTCGATGTCGGGTCCACGTCGATTCCGTTGTCCGCCGGAGCGAAATCGTTCACCGCAGGCGCGGTGGTATCGTCGACCCGTTGCAGGGTGAGGGTAATGGCGCTGGCAGCACCGAGGCCGTAGTCGATGGTGTAGACATCGGTGCCGATGGTGAACTCCTGTCCGTTGGCGTAGTTGCTGAACTCCCCGGTCAGGGTTCCCGTGTAGCTGAGCAGAGTGATGACGCTGCCCTGAGTGCCCGTTCCCGTGGTGTAGGCGCTCCCTTGGCTCAGGTCGAGCAGGGCTCCTGCTCCGAGGGTGACATTCCCCAATCCGGTTCCCGAAACAGTAAGCCGATCCGCCTGGTTGGAAGTCTTGTCTCCGAGCGTGAGCGACAGCGTTCCCGTGTTGAGGGCGTAGTTGCCGGTTACGGTCATGAGCGAACCGTTGGAGGTATCGATGCCGACCTGGAGCGTGCCTCCATCCTGGGTGAGGTTGCCGGTGAACTGGCTGAAGCCCTTCACCGTGCCGCCCACGAACTCGAAGACGTGATTGGAATTCGTGGTATCCCTGAGCAGGAACTGACCGTCGCTGACGCCGTCGGCATTTCCGTTGATGACGCCGGACTCGAGCCGGATCTTGTCGAGAGTATCAGCCGTGCCGGTTCGGAAGTCGATGTTTCCGGTGACATCCAGGGTGCCCCCGTTGATGAGGAGGTCGAGGCCCGCGTCGGTGATGGTGTTGTTGCTGCCGAGGTTGAGGTTGCGCAGAGTGACGTGGCCGTTGGCCAGAATCTCCGCGTATGCCTTGCCATTGGTGGTGTTCCAATCGCCGACGTTGGTGGCGTTCAAATTGAGCCACGCCTCTACCGAACCGCCCCCGATCGTGATCCGGTCGGCCGGAGTGCCGGCCTGGTCGGTGGCGTCGTTGCCGGTATAGAAGCTGCTCGTGTTGAGGTTGAGAATTCCGCTGTAGAATTCGAAGATACCAAAACCGACGCTGGAGACATCGATGTTGGTGGATTGACCCGAGGGAAGAGGGATGGTTCCGACTTCGAGCACCGGGTTGGTCGATCCATCACCGATGATGATGGCGCCGCTGGCCACTTCCGCGCTGTTGATGCCATCGGGCAGGGTGGTTGACCCGGAGAGATTGATGAATTCGAACCGGCCGCCGTTGCGCGTATTGATGGTCTCTTCCCCGGAAGCGCCTCCGTCGGCGAGGTTGATGGTCGCCGCGTTGCCGGCGTTGCCGAAGATGACTCGGGCATCGTTGTCCGCGCGCAGGGCGGCATTGGTTCCCGTTTGGCCGCTGCCGATGGTGCCCAGAATCAGAAAGGTGCCGACATTTCCACTTCCCTCTCCATTGAAGGTGGTGAGGTCGTTTCGCGTCGAGACGGAGGTGCCGTTCGCAAAAGTCGCGGTGCCACTGCCGAGATTCGTGTAGCCGGCGAAAGGCGTCACATCACCCACGTTTCCATTGAAGCTCACCGCGCCCGATCCGGCATCGACGACGAGGACGTCGCTTTCACTAATCGCATTGACCGTCCCGTTGAAGATGATGGCTCCGTTGTTCGCGGAAGTATCCAGGGTCGAACCGTTCACGACCCGTGTTTCTCCATTGATCGTGATGCCATTGCCTGCGCTGACGGTTCCGGAAATCGTCACTGATTCGGCCGTAACCGAGAGGGTGCCGACGCCGAGGTCGAGCGGTGTGAGGAGGTTCACCGTATCGGTTCCTCCGGCGGAAACGATCTCCAAACCGGTGAAGCCGGAAAGGGGAACCGAGAGGGTGTAGGTGCCGCTCCCGGAGACACCGCCGATTCCGGTGGTGTCGTTGATCAATCCAGCCGTGTCGCGGATCACGAGATTCGAGCCTTCCACGGAAACTTCGTAGCGATTGCTGACGGTTCCGTCGGTGTCCTCGATGCGAAGGGTGGTTCCGCTCAGGCTAACCGTGGTGGTGGCCACCTGGGAAGCCACCGCGCTGATGACCACGTTGTTGCCGACGTAATCGACCGTGTAGTTGTTTCCGTCTCCACCGCTGATCAGCGTCCCGCTGCCGGGAACGTTTGCGAAAGTTCCGGTGATGTCGGAAAGGATCACGAGCGGCGTGCCGGGGAAACTGGCCGGCAGTCCGGTGACGTTGATGACGAGCAGGGCTCCGTTGACATTCTGGCCCGAGGCCACGTCCAGCAGGGGAGAACCGCTGGCGTCCACGTCCACCTGCAGGCTGGATCCCTGGGCAAAGGTGATCGCCTGGCTGACGGTGCCGTTTCCTCCGAAAGTGGCGCCGGTGCCCACGTTCACCGTAGCCGCCGTCAGGGCGGCTCCGTTTCCGAGCAGGAGCGTCCCCGTGGCGACATCGACCGTGCCGGTGATGGGATTGGTGGCATTGGTCAGGACGACAGTTCCCGAGCCGACAGTTTTCAGACCCGCCCCGCCGGTGCCGGTGACCGAACCGGACAGGGTGAGCGTTTGCCCGCCATCGAGATCGACGCGGACAAAGCCGGCCCCGGTCTCGAGAACGTTGATCAGGCCGCTGATTTCGGCATCGGTGCCATTCTCGAAACGGAGGTATTTCTCATTGCCCCCGGTATCAAAGTAGACCGGAATCCCGAGCGGATTCGAGGCGAAATCAGTTCCGCTGAGAACCAGGGCTGAGTCGGTATTCTGCAGGTGGATTTCCTTGCTGGCGAGGAGGGCACCGGCGGCGCCGCTGCTGGTAAATACCAGTTGCCCGGCGCTGGCCACGTTCATGTCCAGCAGGATGGTATTTGCCGGGTTGGTGAGGATGAGCCGGGAATTGGCGTTGCCTCCCGTGACGTAGAATCCGTCGCCACCGGCCGTTTCCGTGATTTTTCCGGAAATCGTCAATTGCGCGTCGGCCGCCACCACGAAGCGCTGATAGTTCGCCGCCCCGTTTTCGTTCAGGTTGATGTCACCAGTCAATTCCACCACATGACCCGCTTCCACCGCGACGTATTTCTCGTTCCCGGTGTTGTTCATGGTAATGGTATTGGCGAAGCTCCCGTCCACATCGAACGCCAGACGCGAGGCCGTGTTGCTGACGGTGACGGCGGCAGCGCCCAGCGCATTCACATTCTGAACGATGAGCCGGGTGTCGCCGACGGTGGCATCGATGAACCAATCGCCCGCGAAACTGCTGTTGTTTCCGGTCACGGTGACGTAGGCATCGTCGTCCAGGATGATCGTGCCGTTCCCGGTGATTTCCCCGTTGATGGTGAAAGCCGAGTTGCCACTACCCGCGCCGAAGAGGGACAGACCCGACGCATCGACGAAAAGATCGTTGTCCACCACGATGGTGCCGGTGCCGACGTTGGTGAGTGAACCGAGGCTGGAGGGACTGGTGCCGCCGGTGATGGTGGCCGATCCCGTTCCCGTATTGAAGGTGATTCCCTGTGTGCCGCTGAACGATTGCACGTCGCCGGTGAGGATGATGGCCGAGCCGTCGGCGGAAGTGTCGAGGGTGGCGTTGCTGCTCTGAACCTGGATCAAATCGGCCGTCAGGCTGATGCCTCCACTGGCGGCGGTGAGGTTGCCGGAGAGCACGATCGTGTCCGCGGCCAGATTGATCGCTCCGGGGAGGGAGAGATTGTTCAGGGTCAGGGTGTCGGTTCCGGCGGCGCCGTTGTAGATGATTCCACTGGTAACCAGGCTTTCCCGGAACTGCACGGTCGAGGCACTGACCTGGATGATGTTGATGCCGTCGGCGCCGATCGCTTCGAGGCGATTGTTCGGATCGGAAATGGTGATGAAACCATTGCCCTGGGATACCGACAAAGTGTCGTCGGAAGTACCGCCGTTGATGTCGGAGATGACCAGATTGCCCGAGCCGTCGATCTGGACTTCCGTTTCCACATCCACGATGCTCAGCACCGTGAGCACCAAGTCGTTTCCGTCGCCGCCGGTGTAGTCCACGGAGAAAACGAGACCGCCCTGGGTGATGTTGTCCGTGCCGCTGGCCAGCGTTCCGGTCACGTTCTGGGCGACGATGAATTCCTGTCCGGGAGCCGCCGCGCTGAAAGTGGAGAAAGGCACATTCAGTTCGATCATGGCTCCGCCGAGCGTGGTGGTGCCGCCCACCGACAGCGATGTTCCGCTGGCCGCGAGCAGGTCTGCCTTGAGAGTTGAGCCTGCGGAATACACGACGTTTCCTGCAATCGATCCGTTGCCTCCGAAGGCAGTTCCGCTCGCCACTGTAACGTCGCTGACCGTGGCCAGGGATCCGCCGTTGAGCGCCAGGGCTCCCTCCGTAACCGTGACGGGTCCGGAGAAGGTATTGACGGCCGTCAGGACCACTGTGCCGAAGCCCATTTTCTCGATGCCGGCTCCACCCGTGCCTTCCGCGCTTTCTCCGTCGAAATCGGAAATGACACCGGAAACCGTGAGTGTGCCACCCGCGCCGGCGAAGAGATCGAAACCGCCAGGATTGTCGTTCTCGATGTAGATCTCGCTGCGGAATTCCGCGGAAGTCGCACCCAATTGCAGGCGAAGAGCGCTGGTGTCGCCCGGCTGGGAAGGATCTTCCACGAACAGGGGATGATTGGAAATGACCACTCCATCGGCCAATTCGAGAGCGGCCTCGAAGTCGTTCGTGGCGCTGGTATCGCCATAGAGGACCACGCCGGAACCGACGGCGCCGAGAGCGCCGTCGCTGGTGACGCGAACGACACCGCCGTCGATGATCAGACCGGCGTCCCGCTCGTCGCCGGTCGGAATGCTGCCGGAGGTGTTGACGTTGACGACTCCAGAATAGCTGTTGTTGGCGTTGGTGAGAACGAGCAAACCATTCTGCTGTTTGAAGATCCCGTTGCCGGTGATGAGACCATCAACGGTGAGAGTCGAATTGAGGTAATTGGTGGCCACATCGTCGCCGACGGCGAAGCGCAAGCGTCCCGTGAAGTCATCCACGGAACCTTCGTCCACGTTGATGGTCACAGCGGAGTCGATGGTGGCGCTGGTTCCCTGGACCACGAGGATGTATTTTTCGTTCCCCAGATCGGCGACGAAGACGTCATTGACCAGGACGGTGTTGTTGCCGAGGCGCAGTTCCGCCGCGCTTCCCTGCAGGGTCACCGATCCGGTTCCGAGGTGACCGGAGCTGGTGTTGGTCATCAGCTCGATGTGGGGATTCCCGAGCGTGGCATCGATGATCCAGTTCCCGGAGAAGTTCGGATTGGCCGCGTAAAGACGGACATAGGCGTCGTCCTGAACGGTGATGGTGCCGCTGCCGATGATGCTGCTGGTCAGCTCGAAGCGGATGTCTTCGTCACTGGCGCCGTTGACGAAGTTGCCGCCTGAGCTAAGCCTTTTGAAAACGGCGCTGGCGTTGCCGCCCGAAATGATCACGTCATTCCCCTGAACATCGACGGTCCCGCGGAAGTAGAGGATGTCGTTGTCGTCCTCGTTGATGATGTAGATGGTCTGGCCGGAGGGCAGGGTGCCGAGCTGGACGTAGGAAGCGGCGAGGAACTCGTTGTGGTTGTTGTTTCCGTCTTCCAGCATCGAGATCTGTCCGCCACCCTCGATGACGATCTTGTCCGGACCGCTGGGGTCGTTGTCATCCGTGGTGAACTCGATACCGGCGATGACAACATTGTCGTCTCCGGCGTCATCAAACGTAATGGGGCTGTTTCCGGCGGCGCCGCCGAAAACGAGGGCGTCCGGCACCACGTTGATGGTGAGGACGAGGTCGTTCGCACCACTGACTCCTCCGATCAACGCGCCGTTGATGGTGATGGTGTCCCCGCTGACGTAGTTGCGACCCAGGGAATCGAGCGTGACGGTGGCGGTGCCGCCGGAAATCGCAACGTCGAGGAGCATCCCGGTTCCGGTGCCGCTCGTGGTGGTGGCCAGTGCATTGAAAGAGCCGTCGGCCAAGGGGGTGGCAGCCGTGTTGGAAATGAAACTGAACGGTCCCTGGACGTAGGGCGTTCCCCCCACCGTCGTTCCGCTCACGGTCACGGCACCCCCGGTGCTGTAGGAAATCACGGCCAGGTTGATTCCCTCCAGCGAACCGGCGACGAACCCTGAAGCTTGACCGGTGGCAGGCAGTCGACGCTCGCCCGCTTCGAAGATTCCGTACATGAGGTCCGGGGAACTCGAGGAACCATAGAGGTAGGTATCGGGCAACCCAAGGATGTGACCCTGCTCGTGCAGGACGATGGACAGGAGATCCACGCGGTTGGCGGCATCGCCGGAAATGGCCTGGCCGTTTTCGCCGAATTCCTCGTCGGCATCCGGAGTGGCATCGATGAACCAGTTCACACCTGCGGCGTCGTCATCCAGGACGATCGTCATTCCGCTCGTCTGGCCCAGTTGGATACCATTCAAGTTGGTGATCTCGTAGGTGATGCTGTCGAGAGCCGCGCTCTGTTCAGCAGACAATCCCGTGGCCCGCCAACGCTCCGCCGCCGAGTTGGCGATGATTTCCAGAGCCTCGTTTGTCAGCGTGGTGGTTGCCGTATCCGAAGCAGTCTGGCCCGAGGAAGTCTCTGGGGTTGCCGAGGCCGTTTCGGCGGTCGTATCGGAGTCGGCATCCGAATCGGCGACCTCCACCGGTGCGCCGGAAAAGAGCACGCGAGGCTCCAGAGCGTCGATCTCGAGAGAGCGCTGGGAGGTGGTGGATGGGTCGGCCGAAAGACGCGGAAGAGAGGAGACGACCTGGTTCAGGCGACGGAAGAGTTTTTTCATGAAAACAGAGGTGGAAGTGACGCTGACAGGGTTCACTCCGCCAGTGAACAGGGTTGGCTGAGAAGCCAACACGGATCGACCCGACTGAGCGTCCGGACGTGTCAGAAACGACCGGAACCAAATACCCAAAAATGCTAAGCGGCAACATTCCGCCAGCACTTGCGGGAGGTGAACCGGGCCATGGTCACGAAGAGGGTTTCAGGAAGGGGAATGGCCGGTATCAGCGATCGAGAAATAGAACGGCGTGTTTTTACGCGATCTTGCCTCCCTCACGCAAATAAAAAGTGAGGCTCCGACGAAAAAGATTCTGGCCCGATTTTACTTTCCCAAGCCTGGGGTTACCGGCTGTAAGAAAAAGAGAGAGCGGCGTTCTCGGGCGGGTCGAGATTCCGGTGATGGGGCCGCTCTCTTTTCGATCTCTGTTCTTGATCGCCTTCGGTCGGTCGGACGGTTTCTGTTCGGGGAGGATCCGCTCTATCGATGGCGCGACTCCGGTGTCGTGCGACTTGCCGTGTGGGGTGGATTCTGCGAATCTCCGCGTCATGAATTTCTCGCGATTCCTGACTCTCTCAGGCAGTCTCTTGTTGGTGGGAATCACCTCGGTGATGCCATGCCTGGCGAAGGCGGAAACGTTGCCCAACGTCGTTTTCATCCTCACCGACAATCACGGTGCCTGGACGATGGGTTGCTACGGGAATCCGGACATCCAGACGCCGAACGTGGATCGAATGGCGGCGGGCGGAGTTCGATTCGTGAATGCGTTTGCCAACAACGCGGTCTGTTCGCCGACGCGGGCCAGTTACCTGACCGGGTTGATGCCCTCCCAACACGGGGTGCACTGCTTCCTTCACGGGGGGCGTCTTCAGACGGGGGAAGGGGAAATGCGGAACACGCTCGATGAGTTCACATCGCTGCCGGAGATTCTCAAGTCGAACGGGTATGCCTGCGGGCTGGTGGGCAAGTGGCACCTCGGCAACAATTTCGTGCCGAACGAGGGACTCGACGACTACTGGATCACGATGCCGGCGGGTGGGACCTCGACCTTTCACGGAGCCCAGATCATCGAGGGCGGAAAAATTCGCAAGGAGGAAAGTTATCTGACCGATTTCTGGACGGAACACGCCCTGAAATTCATCGATCAACAGGCCGGGGCGGCGAAATCGGGCGAGAAGCCTTTCTTTCTCTACCTCGCCTACAACGGTCCCTATGGGCTCTCGCGTTACCAATTGGAATCATCGGGAAACCGGTGGGCGGATTTCTATGCCGACAAGGAGATGGCCTCGTTTCCGCGTGGCGTGATCCATCCGTGGGAGTTCAACAACCGCGAGTATTTCGGCAACCTGACCAGCATCCGGCGGTATGGAGAGGAACTCAGCGCGGTCGACGACGGGGTCGGCGCCATTCTTTCGAAACTGAAGGCGCTGGGGATCGAGGAAGATACCCTGGTGATATTCGCGGCCGACCAGGGATGGGCCGGTGGACAGCAGGGACTCTGGGGAATGGGCGATCACACCCGGCCGGTGAATGCCCGGGAGTATTCGATGCGCATCCCGATGATCTTTTATCAACCCGGCAAGATCGCGGCCGGTGAAGCGCCGGAGATGTTCGTGAGCAATGTTGATTTCCTGCCCAGCGTCTTGGGATATCTGGGATTGGGCGATCAGATGCCGAAGGAGCCCAAATCGCCGGGACGCGATTTCTCCGCCGTGCTTCGCGATGGGGAGAAGGCGAAGGGCGATTGGGAAGACGTCGTTTTCTACGAATTCGAATCGCTGCGCTGCGTGCGGACCAAGGCGTGGAAATTTGTCGAGCGTTTCGAGGACGGCTTCGATGAATTCTACCGGATCGACGAGGACCCTGAGGAGACCGCCAACCTGTTGCTCGATCCCGCGGGGATGAGTGATGAGGCAAAGGCGGCGCTGGCCGACTTGCGGCAACGGCTCGACGCCTTTTTCAATCAGTATGCGGAACCGAAATACGATCTCTGGAACGGGGGCGGGTCCCAATCCAAGACGCTCGTTTGGGGCGAGGAGGCGAAGGCGCGGGAAGAGGATCGCATCGAGCGTGGCGTGGGAGCCATGCCGTCGGCGATCGATCCGGGATTTGATCCGCCGAAATTCGAGATGCCCGATGGTCTGATCGCCGAAGTCGCCGCGGGACCGCCGCTGGTTCAGCATCCCATCATGGCCGGGTGCGATGATCGCGGTCGTTTGTTCGTTTCGGAAAATGCGGGCCTCAATTTGAACAAGGAAGAACTCGAAAAGCAGAAACCGAACTCGATCCGTCTCCTGGAGGACACCAATCGGGACGGGCTTTTCGACAAGTCGACGGTGTTTGCCGATGGTCTCACTTTTCCACAGGGGGCGCTCTGGTTGATGGGCTCGCTCTATGTGATGTCGCCGCCGAGTCTGTGGCGCTTCGAGGACACCGACGATGATGGCGTGGCCGATGTGCGCGAGGAACTGGTGACCGGATTCGACTACACCGGCAACGCCGCCGATGTCCACGGACCCTTCCTGCATCCCGACGGCCGCATCTACTGGTGTCACGGCCGCAAGGGGCACGAAGTTTACGATCCGAAGACCGGGGAACTCGTTTCCAAAAACAAGGGTGCCCGGATCTGGTCATGTCGCCCCGATGGCAGCGATGTCCAGGTTTTCGCCGGCGGGGGAATGGACAATCCGGTGGAGATCGATTTCACCGAGACGGGCGAGATCATCGGGGTGGTGAACCTTTTCTACGGGAGGCCGCGCGGCGACGTCATCGTCCACTGGCAGCGGGGAGGCGCCTATCCTCGGCACGATCAGGAAACGGTGGTGGCCGAGTTTCTTCGCACCGGTCCGCTGCTGTCCGAGGTGCACAATTTCGGCCACGTCGCCGTGTCGGGCATGACCCGCTACCGCAGCGGTCATCTCAATCCGGAGTGGAAGGACAATATCCTCGTCACCCACTTCAATACCCAGACCGTCACCCGCACCCAGCTGGAGCCGTCGGGAGCGACTTTTCGGGCGGTGAAAACCGAGCCCTTTCTCAAGATTCAGGATCCCGATGTGCATGTCACCGATGTGCTTGAAGATCCCAACGGAGACCTGCTGGTGCTCGACACCGGGGGCTGGTTTCGAATTGGCTGTCCGACTTCCCAGGTGGCAAAGCCCGAGATTCCCGGCGCCATTTACCGGATTCGCAAAGCCGGCCCAGCGAACACGGAGGGCGATCCCCTCGGTCTGACCTTTGATTGGGAAAACGCCACCGCCGAAGCGATCGCGAAGAAACTGGACGATCCGTCCTTCGCCATCCGTGAGCGCGCCCGCACCGAACTCGCCATCCAGGGCGATCCGGCGCTGCCGGAGCTTGAGACCATTCTTTCCGATCCTGAAACGCATTCCCCGATGGCGCGACAGAACGCTGTCTGGACGTTGGCCCGGATGCGCTTCACCGACTCGCCCGACTTGATTCTCGCCGCCTTGGGAGATCCGGACGGCTCCGTGCAACAGGCAGCTTGCAAAGCGATCGCGGCGACCCGGGACTGGCGGACGATCGCCAACAACGAACCCGACGAAATGCGCATCGAGATCGAGCGCAATCATCGCATCGTGGAGAAACTCGCCAGCCTCCTCCAGGCGGGAGATCCGCCCACACAGCGTTGTGCCGCTGAAGCTCTCGGACGCATGGCCGATCCCGCGGCGGTGGGCACGCTGCTCGGGGTGGTCGGGCGCGAATCGACCGACCGATCCCTCGAGCATGCCGTCATCCATGCGCTCATCCGGATCGGCGACAGTGATGGCATTCGCGCCGGCCTGAGTTCCGGAAATACCCGCCGGAAATCCGCCGCGTTGATCGCCCTCGATCAAACCGGGGGAGGGGCGCTCGACGTTCTGACCCTACTTCCATATCTCGACACCGAGGACGAATCGCTGCGTGGAACCGCGCTCTGGTTGGCCGCTCGTCACGAGGAGTGGGATGCCGCCATCGCCAACCGCTTCCACGAATGGCTGGATGCTGGCGAATTTTCCGAAGCACAGGCGGCTGCCTTCGCGCAGTTGGCGCCCGCCTTCCTCGCCACCCCGCCGATGCAGACGCTCCTGGGGCAGGTGCTGGCTTCGGAATCCGCGACACTTCGCCAGCTCGGTTTCGAAGCGATCGCCGCGGCCGACCTTCCGGGTTTTGACGAAAGCTGGCGCGAACCGATGTTGGCGGCGTTGCGTGATCCGTCCGCCGATCCGGCGGCGCCGGCCCTGAAAGCCCTCGCCAAGACGAGGCCCGAGGGCTTCGACGAACGGCTTCAGGCGATCGCCAACGACGAAAGTGTTCCCGCCCTGCGACGCGTGCTCGCGCTTCGTGCCATCGGCAAACCGGACGCGGCGTTGGGAGAGGCGGCCTTCGACCTTTTGAAAAAACTCGCCGGTCCCGAGGCGTCTCCGCTGGAGCGGCTCGACGCCGTTCAGTTGATCAGCACCGCGAAGTTGACCCGGGCGCAATTGCTCGCAGTGGCCGAGCTTGTTCGCTATGCCGGTCCCCTCGATCTTCCCATCCTGCTGCAAACTTTTGACCGCAGTCGCGATCCGGAAGTCGGCATGGCTCTCGCCTCGGTCCTGCCCGATTCGAAAGGCGTCGGCAACGCCAATCCGGATGAACTGGCCCGGCTTTTCAATCGCTACCCGCCCGAGGTGAGCGAGAAAGTCGCCCCGGTCATCGAAGAGTTGAAGGCGCGAAAAGAGCAACAGGCGGCTCGGTTGGCGGAAATCGAGCCCCGGCTTGCCGAGGGCGATCCCGAGCGCGGAAAGGCGGCTTATCTTTCCGGGAAAGGCGCCTGCATCACCTGTCACCAGATCGGCGAGGATGGGCGTTCCGTGGGCCCGAATCTCAGCACCATCGGCCGCATTCGCACCGGTCGGGACCTGCTCGAGTCGATCCTCTATCCAAGCGAATCGATCGCCCGGGATTTCGAGAGCTTCCAGATCACGCTGAAAGACGGCAACGTCCAGATGGGCCTCATCAAGCGGGAGACCTCCGGGACCATCTACCTCACCAATCCGGCGGGCGAGGAGATTCCCATCGCGCGAAGCACGGTGGCGAACATCACGTCCATCCCCATGTCCCTCATGCCCCAGGGGCTCGAGCAGGCGCTGCAACCACAGGAGTTGCTCGATCTGGTCGCCTTCCTGAAATCGAGGACGGAGTGAGCGGTCCGCCCGTTCACTGCATGGCCACCTGCCAGACGAGCACGGCCGCGCCGATGAGAACGGCCACTCCGGCGACGAATCGATCCGTTCCGCCGGCGAAAACCGCCACCAGGCCGACCACCACGGCCAACGCTCCCGCGATGACGGCGAGCGACGGCCAGAGAAAAGGTCCGTCGAAACGAAGCTCGAATGACGGCTCTTCTTTCCCGAGCAGGGAATCGACGATGGCCTGACCCTCGCGGGCCAGCGAATCGCCCAGTCGTTCCGCCGGCTCTTTCTGTTTGGCGAGAAAACCCGGAAGCAGTGAGAAAAGCACCGCGAGGACACTGAAAACGAGGGCGAGTCGAGTGAGGGATTTGGACATGGTGTGACAAGACTGATTCTTCTGTGACTTCGGCGGAAAGACAAGCGTCTTGGGAGAGGAGGCCTCCGGAATCGATGAAAGGCGCCAGTCGTTTCTTGGCGCAAAACGTGACTGGCAGAACTGAGATTCTCATTTATCATCCTTGCGACAAAACTTCCGGTTTCCGCGACAACTCGCAGAAAGTGAACGCCCTAGATGAATATCTCCCTTGACACGCCGCTGACCGTCGACACGACCGAGGCGGTGGCGGCCGCATTCCGCAGACCCTTGTGGTCCGGCGTTGCTCCGCTTTCGGTGTCGGAACGCCGGCGACTTTTCGGGCGCGAGGCGGAAGTGGCGCACCTGCTCGACCGGCTGAAGCGTCCGCCCGTCTGTGGAGAAAGCCCCGTGCTTTGGCTGCACGGAGACAGCGGGGCGGGAAAGACCTCGCTGGCCCTTGCCGGAGTCATGCCGCAATGGTCGGCGGAATTCGGCCAGCGACTGCTCTGGCTCCATCTGGTCCCGGAACCGGGCCAAACGGGTCGCGGACTCATCGAGGCGATCGCCGAGGGAATCTTGCGCGAGATCGCGCGCGATGACGATTCGAGTCTCGATCTGGCCGGTCGCCTGCGACAGTTTTCGCTCCTGCTCCGCGAAAATACCTCCGAAGACGCCGCCGAGTATCTCGCCGCCACTTTCCGGCGTTCCACCGCGCCGAATGCGGTGGGACTGATCTTCATCGATCAATTCGGTCGCCTCATCCGACAGCTGTCGGAAAGCGACGATCGGGCGGTGATTCCCTTCCTGCGTTTCCTGCGCGACTTGAGCCTGACCGGGATTTTTCCCATCCTCATTGCGCTGCGATCCTACCAGACTGGCGCGGTCAAGCGGGCCCTGAACCGGAGCGGCTTGCCCGAATTTGGAGAATGGATGCGCATCGAGCCGCCTTCCGCGCCAGCCCTCGACCGATTCTTTGAGGAAGCGCCGTCGCCCAGCTATCCCGGGGCCGTGATGCGTGTCGGGGCGCCTCTGAAGCATGTCATTCAGGCGATGCTGGAGGAGTGGCCCGCCGCCTTTCCGCTGGTCAGTGAAATGCTGGGACAGATTTCCCGGGAAGATCCCCATGCCGGAGAAATCGATCGGGAAATGGTCCACTGGTTCGGTGGCGTCGAACGGGTTTTCGCCGAGGCCGCCGACCGCGCCTGGAATTCCATCGAAGAATTCGGTGAGTCGGATCTGGAGGCCGCCTTCGACCACCTGATGACGGTCCTCAATGAAGTTTCCGAAGATTCCGGCGAACGGGTGCCGCTGGAAAAGATCGCCCCGCCGGAGGATGCCGCGGCGCGGGCGCTCGTCGAATCACTGAATCGGGAGCGAGTCCTGAGCCTGGTCGGAGATTCGCCGGAACAACTGACGGTCGCCTGGACGTTTCCGCCCGGACAGGCCAAGTGGTCGCGGTCGGTGCGTTGGATGGAGGAAATGACGGTCCTCGAGAGCCGAATCGAGAAATTCGAGGCGGCGCGCCAGCGTTGGCAAAGCGAGAAAAGAACGCCGGTTTGCCTGGTCCACGCCTCCAAACTGATCGAGGACGCCCGCCGCCTGTTGGACCGACATCGGCGCTGGCCGTTTCTCGACGCGACCTTGGTCGAATTCCTCGAGGCATCCCTCGCGCTGGATTTCAGGCTGCGGGGTGAAATTCAGGAACTGAGAGCCCGGCGCTGGCTGTGGATCGGCGGTTCGGCGGCCGCGGCGGTGATCGTGGTGCTGCTCATGCTCGTGGTGAACCGGTGAATTTGGGATCGGCCGGCGGACGAAAATCACTGAGCCCCTACGCAAAAAACCTCCCCGGCCAAGGGGAGGTTTTTAGTTTCGCGTCCAGAAGTTTCGGGTTTCGCGTCCGTTACTTCGTGATCACAACAACAACAACAACCAAGCAATGAGAAAAGTTTTGAAAGGGGTGTCAGTTCTTACTGACAGGAACAGGTTAGCTGTTTTTCCAGTGAAGTCCACTAAAATTTTCAAAAATAATTGGCGGTTGGTGGAATTTTCTCAGAATTGCAATAAAACGCGGCTGAATTTGGCCGCAAAAGCCCTTGAGAGCTTGGAAGTTTGAAGGATTCCGGCTAAATCGGGAAGCGCTTCTCCATCGACATGAATTTGCTCTACCTGCACGCCCACGATCTCGGTCGTTGGATCGCGCCCTACGGCCACGCGGTGGAGACTCCCGCGCTTTCCGACCTGGCGAACCGGCCGGGAACCTGCCTGTTTCGAAATGCCCACAGCGCCGCGCCGACCTGTTCGCCGAGCCGCGCCGCCCTGTTGACGGGCATGACGCCGCACGAATCGGGGATGCTCGGCCTGATGCACCGCGGATTTCGCCTGACCGATCCGGACCATCACTTGGCGGTTTTTTTGAAAAACCGGGGTTTCGAGACGGCGCTGGCGGGAATCCAACACCTTCAGCCCGGCGCGGACCTGAGAGGGTACGATCACCGGTTCAACCCTGTTAAGTCGCTGACTCAACAGGGTCAGGTCGATTGGAAGGTCTGGGATGCGGCGGTGGCCGAGGCGGCGGCCGGTTTTCTGGAAAACCGCGACGACGAGCGTCCTTTTTTTCTCGATTGCGGGTTCTGGCTGCCGCATCGGCCGTTTCCAGAGCCGGATTCCGACATCGAACCGGATCGCGTGCAGCCACCGCCCGGCATCGCGGACACGCCGGCGCATCGTGAAGACATGGCGGCTTTCCTGACGGCGGTTCGTCACCTGGACCGATGCTGTGGCGAGGTGCTGGACGCGCTCGATCGGGCCGGAGTGGCGGACGAAACGTTGATCGTTTTCACGACCGATCACGGGCCGGCTTTTCCCGGCTACAAATGCCGGCTGACGGGGCGGGGGACCGGAGTTTCGCTGGTGATCAGACCTCCGCGAACGGCGACGAACCAGTTTCCCGAGACCAGCGATGCGCTGGTGAGCCAACTCGATCTTTTTCCCACGATCTGTGATTACCTGGAGACACCGGCTCCGGATTGGCCGTTGCGTGGCGAATCGTTGCGCCCGCTGATCGATGGGAAAACGCGGGAGGGACGAGAGGCCGTTTTCGGTGAGGTCACCTATCACGCCGGCTACGAACCGATGCGCTCGATTCGGACGGCGACGCATTCGCTGATCCGACTTTTCGACAACGACCTGCGCCCGGTTCCCGCGAATGTCGACGACTCGCCGGCGAAGGATACGTGGATCGAGGCGGGCGGACGGGAACGCCCGCGTGAAGCGTGGCAGCTTTTCGATCTGAGGCTCGACCCTTTGGAGACCCGCAATGTGGCGGACGATCCCGCCTATGCCGGGGTTCGGGTCGATCTGGAGGACCGGCTCGAGAGGTGGATGCGGGAAACGAAAGATCCGCTTCTCGACGGGCCGGTCGCTTTGCCGGAAGGCGGTTATGCGAATGCGCGCGAACATCTCAGCGCGACCATCGGGGAACCCTGGACTGAGTGACGATGATTGAGCCATCCGAACCGTTGCCTGAAAAACCGGTATCGACCGCCATCCGGTTCGGTCGCGCCGTGGCGGCGCTGTTTCTGACCTGGGTGGCGTTGAGTTTGGCCTTCACTTTGGTTCCACAGGAATCGGTGTTGAGAAAAAAGCTGGCGCCGGTTTTTGATCGATGGCGTTCCCTGACGGGTGCCGAGCAGCATTGGGACATGTTTGCCACGGTGCCTCATCATCGCGGTTATGAGGTGACGGTGGAGGTGCAGCCACCCGGTGGGGGTTCGTGGCAGGTGGTACCCGAATTGGGGCCGATCCTTCCCGGACTGGAACCAATGCCGGCCTATTTTCGCTATCACACCTTCTTCACCCGCCTGGACGAGAATGCCTACGACTATTCGCTCGATCCCTACCTCGCTCGACTGGGCGAGGCGATCGTAAAGGCGCATCCGGAATGGAGGGGAGGGAAGTTTCGACTTCGCAAGGCCGCGCAACGCATCCACCAACTGGAGACGATTCGCGATCTCGGGGAAGCGAGCTACGAACAGACGATCCTGCATGGTCCCGTCGACTTGCCAAAATGAAGAAAGGAGCTTGGCAGAAACTGGGCGCTGCGTGGCGTCGCTTCGAACAGGGCTGGTTCGGCCCGGCTGACATTCGCGTCTACGATTGGCTGCGGGTGGCGTTTGCCGTGGTGGCTTTGGCCAACCTGATCGATCTCTGGCCGCATCGAGCGGCGTTTTTCTCGAGCGAGGGGCTCATCGATCACGCGGCGGTGGCGGAGGCGGCGGGGCCGTGGCGGTTGTCGGTGTTTCAAGGGGCTGACTCGCCGGTCATGGTGACCGCGATCTTCATCGTTGTGGCGATTGCCCTGGTCTGCCTGGCGCTGGGATTCTGGCCGCGAGTGATGATCGCGATCGTGTTCGTGTGGCAACTGAGTTACACCTACCGGGCGTTTCCCATCATCCATGGTTGGGACATCCTGCTCAGGGTCGAGGCCTTCATTTTACTGATATCGCCCCTGGGACGGACCCTCGGCGAGTTCGTGATGAGGAAAACAGGCGAAATCGAGCGCTTGCGAGACACCGTTCCGCGTTACGGGCTGGTGCTGACGCAGATCGTGCTGGCGGTGATCTACTGGCAGACGGTCTGGTTGAAGGCGCCGGATCCGGCGTGGCGCAGCGGCGAGTTCATTTCCCAATTCATGCTGTCGATTTACTCGCGATTCCAGACGCCGGCCTGGGCAGATTGGCAGGTGGCGTCGGCCTTGCTTACCTACGCGACGCTGGCGATCGAAACCGCGGTGCCACTCCTGCTTTGGAATCGCCGTTTCCGTTGGTTGGGATTTGTCCTCGGATTCGGATTGCATCTCGGCATCCTGGCGGTGTCGCCCATCTGGTTGTTTTCACTGACGATCCTGGTGCCCTATTTCGCGTTTCTTTCCGGGGAAGACATCGATGCAATCGGGACGTTTTTCCGAAATCGCCTGCGACGAGTTCGGGCGTGAGGCTATTCCCTCCTCCTTGTGGGGAATCAGCCACGGGTCGATAATGAAACCATGTCCGATATCACCCAGTCGAACTCAGAGCGCGTTGCGATCCTCGGCGCCAGCGATCATCCCGACCGATACGCCCACAAGGCTTTTCGCATGCTGAGGGAGCATGGGCATTCGCCGATTCCGGTGAACCCGAAGCTGGATCAAATCGAGGGCGTGCCGGTCGTCGCCGAACTGAGAGAGATCGAGGGATCGGTCGATACGCTGACGCTATATGTAAATCCGGGGATCTCGGAGCCGATGGCGGAGGAGATCGTGGAATTGAAGCCGGGCCGCGTCATTTTCAATCCCGGCACCGAATCCGCCACGCTGGCTGCAAGACTGAGGGCCGCCGGAATTTCCTACCTCGAAGCCTGCACCCTGGTGCTGCTGAGCACAGGGCAGTTTTGAGCTGAGTGGGAAGAGTAATTCGTGCCGATTCCTTCAATTCGAGGAATTCGTGTTTGAGACTGGGTGAGAACACGAATTTTCGCGATTTGGTTCTGGACCTAGAAGACGAGGTAGATCAGTGCCTGAATGCCCAGTGCGACGGCGGCCCAGAGTTTCAGATTGGATGACCAACCCGTTGCGACTTCCGCGGGCGGACGGACCCGTTCGCGGGGCAAACGCAGCACCCAGAGCAGGAGCAGCAGAAGCAGCCCGACGAAAATGCCGCGAACGACCGGCATGGGAATCGCGACCATGAGTTCGCGCAGGCTTTCGCCAAGTCGATGGAGTATGGTGATGCCGGGTTCGGAATTCATGGGGACGACGAAGTGGTTTCGCCTTTGAGAAAGGCGGTTTTCTCGGGGGAATCAGGACGGGTGATCAGGCTGACGACAACGATCACCGCGAGCGCACCGAGGAAAGCCCAGACGGAAAAATAGAGGAAGGGCTCGGGGACCTGGAAGAGGGGTTCGAGGCCGAAGCTTTCGTGCCAGCGGTCGAGCACGAACAGGCTCACCGAGAGCGCGACGCCGCAGAGGAATCCGGTCAGGGCGCCGATGCCGTTGGCGCGTTTCCAGAGAAAACCGCAGAGGATGACCGCAAGAGCGGGGCCCTGGAAGAAAGCCATCAGGGTCTGGAAAATGGCATAGATGCCGGAGGCCTTGCCGCTTTCGTCCATCCACTGGACGACGAAGGCGAAGAAGATCGCCCAGATCATCAGGATCACCGTGACCCAGCGACCGACCACCAGCTGCCGGTGATCGTCGGCGTTTCGGTTGAGGTAGCGAAGGTAGAAGTCATTCGTCACCACCGTGGCCGAGGCGTTGAGGTAGCTGTCGACGCTCGACATCAGGGCGGCGATGAAGGCGGCGAGGAAAACACCGCGGAGACCGGTGGGCAGCAATTCGGAAACCAGGGTGGGAAAGGCCTGGTCGCCGTCGGCGAGATCGGGGAATTTCGCCACCGCGATGATCCCGGGGACCGCGATGATGACCGGGATGAGGATTTTCAGCAGCGCCCCCCACACGTAGGAAGCCTGCGCCTGGAACTGCGATTTCGCCCCGAGCGATCGCTGCACGATGGCCTGGTTGCCGATCCAGTAGGCGGGGGACAACACCATGGCCAGGCCGAACAGGATCGCCGGCCAGACGAAAGGAGAATCGCGATCGGCCGGGACGAGCAGGTCGGTGTGATGGTCGGTCCGCTCGCCGAGGGCGTCGAGACTCTGGTGCAGGCCATCCCATCCGCCGAGATCGCGGAGCCCGAGGAACAGGACCAGCAGGCAGCCGGCGATCATGACGGCGCACTGGATGACATCGGTGTAGACAACGGCTTTCAGTCCGCCGAAGAAGGTGTAGACGCCGACGAAAAGCGCCGTGACCACGATCCAGAGGGCGAGGCTGCCGCCCCCGATCATGACGGCCAGCATCTTGGCCGAGGCGAAGAGCATGATGCCGAGATTGCAGGCCATGAAAATCAGCCAGCAGAGCGCCAAGACCACCCGCATGCCGGCGTTGAAACGGCGTTCCATGAACTCGGGGATCGTGTAGATGCCGGTCCTCCAGAAAACTGGAACGAAGATGAAGGCCGCGACGATCATGGCCGGGACGCAGCCGATCCACTCGAAATTGGCCACTGAAAGTCCAAAGGAGTAGGCGGCTCCCCCGACGCCGATGATGTCCGTGCCGCCGATGTCGCTCGCCACCAACGACATCCCGATAGCCCACCAGGGGAGGGAACGGCCCGCGAGGAAGAAATCGCGTCCGCTCTCGAACTTCCACCCGATCGCCAGCCCGAGCGCAATGGTGCCGAGCAGATAGACTGCGACGACGATGAAATCGAGCGTGCCGAGACCAGTGGCGTTCACGCCGTGCGGTTTAACCCGGAAATGGCGGCTGGCTCAACCAGAAAACCGCCGCGATGAGGGCTCCCTGATTCACTTCAAACCGAGCCCATCCAGCCAGGGCGTGGGAATCTGCGGGGGCATGCCGCCGAAGGGCTGGTAGATGGGCAATTGGATCACGCTCATGCTGTGAGCCTGGGACGCCATGAAAAAGAGGGCATCGCCGCAGTCTTCCGTCTGGATCATGGCGCCGCGATGTTCGGGCGTGGGCAGGACGGGGCGCTTGTCCACGATCGGCGTGTTGGCCTCGCCGGGCGCGTATTCGGAAAGAACGATGCCGTGGGCGCTGAGTTGCTGGCGTGCCGTGAAGAGCAACCCGTGGACGGCCCACTTGCTGGCGGTGTAGGGGACGCCGGCGTAGGAATCGTAGCCGTGGCCGGCGGTGGATGAAACCACCACGATCCGTCCGCCGCCGTTTTCGGCCATCGGCCTGGTGACCGCGCGAATCATGTTCACGACGCCAAGCACGTTGATGTCCATGACCTTTTGCCAGGTTTCGGCGCCGGCCAGGCGCTCGGGATCCGAATGGGCCATGAATCGATCGGCGGTGTTGATGCCGGCCGTGTGAATCAGGGCATCGGGCGCCCCGGCTGCCAGCACCGTTTTCATCGCTGCCTCGATGCTGCCGGTATCGGCCACATCGCAGACGGCCGGAACCACGTTGGGAGAAATCGCGGCTGTTTCCTCGAGCGATTCCAGGGTCCGGCCAAAAATGAAGGTCTTCGCTCCGGCTTCGGCGAATTTTCTCGCCGCCGCCTGTCCCATGCCGCCGCCGCCGCCGGTGACGATCACGATCTTGTCGGTCCAGTCTTGATTCATCTCCCGAACCTAGCGAAACGGCGGGTTTCGTCCACTGCGGGGAGACGGAACTTTTTCGGCCGTGACCGCCTTCGCCCTTGCGTCACCGGCCGCACTCTTTAACTTCCCGCCCCGGGCTCTTTCTCGTCCGGGTTTTTGTTTTCGACTTACCCTCTCTCTCCCCAAAACGTCATGCCCGCTCACAAAGTCCTCGTCGCCGATCCCATCGCCGAAAAAGGGATCGAAGAATTGCGCGCCGCGCCGGAAATCGAAGTCGATGTCAAACTCGGCCTCTCCGAAGACGAACTGGTAGCCCTCGCGCCCGAGTATTCCGCGATCATCGTGCGGTCGGGCGTGAAGATCACCGCACCCGTGATCGAAGCCGGTGCCGGCGTGCTCAAAGCCATCGGCCGAGCCGGGGTGGGAGTGGACAACATCGACATTCCCGCCGCCACCAAGAACGGCGTGGTCGTGATGAACACGCCCGCCGGGAACACCATCTCGACGGCGGAGCACGCCTTCACCCTCATGATGTCGCTGGCCCGCCACATTCCCCAGGCGCACGCCTCGGTGGCCGAGGGACGTTTCAAAGAAGGTCGCAAGGCCTACAAGGGCGTCGAGTTGTATCACAAGACGCTCGCCATTCTCGGCATGGGCCGGATCGGGAGCGAGTTCGCCCGCCGGGCCATGGCCTTCGGGATGCGTGTCGTCGTCTACGATCCCTATCTCGCCGCCAACAAGGCCAAGACGATGCGGGTGGAACTCTGCGACACGGTCGACGAAGCGGTCGTGCAGGCGGATTTCATCACCCTGCACATGCCGAAGACCAAGGAGACGACCCACCTCATCAACGCCGAGCGGTTGGCCAAGATGAAACCCGGCGTGCGCATCATCAACTGCGCTCGTGGCGGACTCGTCGACGAGAAGGCTCTCCTCGCGGCCATCGAGGCAGGGCAGGTGGCTGGCGCGGCGCTGGACGTATACGAAACCGAACCGCCGTCGACGGATGACCCGCTTTTGCAGCGCGAGGAGATCGTGTTGACCCCGCACCTCGGCGCTTCGACCGAGGAGGCGCAGGAGAACGTGGGCATCGAGATCGCCCTCGCCATCCGCGACACCCTCCTCAGCGGCACGGTGGTCAACGCGGTGAACATGCCGAACATCGACGAGAAGACTCTCGCCGAGATCGGGCCCTACCTGAAACTCGCCGAGACCCTGGGGCGCCTCACCGCACAGATTTCACCGAACCAGCCCGAGTTTTTCCGCATCAACTACAGCGGCAAGGTCAGCGACATCGACACCACCCTCATCACGCGCTCGGCGCTGAAGGGCTACCTGGAAGTCGGCGCCGGCTCGGGTTCGGTCAACTACCTCAATGCTCCCGCCATGGCCGAAGGTCATGGCGTGCGGGTGACCGAATCCCGTCCCGCGGAAGACAGCGAGTTCACCGACCTGATCGAGGTCGTGGTCGGAAACTCCGACGAAGAATCCAGCGCCGCCGGCACCTTTTTCGGCAATCAGCCGCGCATCGTCAAACTTCGGGAGCGTTTCGTCGAAGCCTCGCCCGAGGGCACCCTGCTTCTGTTGGAAAACGACGACACTCCCGGCATCATCGGACGGGTCGGCCAATGCCTCGGCGATCACAAGATCAACATCGCGAGCATGTCGCTGAGCCGGAACCAGGTCGGCGGTCGCGCCCTGAGCATTCTGAATCTCGATTCCTTGCCGGGTGAAGAAGTGGTTTCAAGCTTGGAAGAAGTGGACGGGATTCACGGCGCGCGAGTCGTTTCTCTTTGAACCACAATGCTTTGAGGGACGAGGTGATCGTCCCGGGAGACGGTTTTCGGAGCGATTTTTCAGGAAAAGAGTAATAATTTCTTGTGTAGTTATGAAAATTATAATATTTTCTAAAAAATCCAGGCGCACCGATGTCCAAGATTTCTCCATTTTCCGCACCCAACAAGGCCGGCAACGTCGCCTTTCCGTCGTCGCGAGTGCCGCGAAACAACGCGTCCGATGATGGCGAGCAAGAGACGATCAAGTTGACGGTCGAACAGCGCTTCACCGAGATGGAAGCGCGCATGTCGGTGCTGGAAACGGCAATTCTCGAGCATGCCGTCATTCTCCGCGATCGACTGGGACAGCGTCTCGATCGTCTGGAGGAGAAGTTTCGCTACGAGGCGGACGGCATTCGCCGGGCGCTTCAGGACGAGTCGAAAGATCGCCACGCCAAGATCATTCAACTCACGGAATCCTTCACCCACGCCGTCGATCGCGTGGAGTCGCGCCAGGGCTCTCCCTCTGATGTCAGCGCCACCCTTCAGGACCTGATCGCCGCGCTCGCCGCGACCCGCACCCACCTGGATGGGCTCGCCCAAGCAGTTGCCGACAAGCGGGACGGGTTGGCTTCGTGATCGTGGAGCATTCGTTGGAATCCACCCACCTGCATTCCGCACCGGTCCGCGATGGCGGATCTTCGAAGTGGTATTTCGAGGAATTGAATTGAATCAATCCCGGCTTCTGTTCGTTATTCCGGAATGCTGGTTTGTCCTGTTCGGCGGATTGAGGTTCCGCCACCTACGGAAGTCGTGATCCGGGCCATTCGGGCCGGAATGGTCGCGGCGTTCGGACCAATTCTCCTGGCGAGTTGCACGACGACCGAAGGGCTCCACTACAAGGATGTTTTCGAGTCATTCAGCCTGATGAAGGTGCCCACGGATGAGTTGGAGTATTTCCCTCTTTTTCTGGTCGATTCAGGCACAGGCGAACCGGTTTCGGGTGCCAAGTTCATTGTCGAGACCGAGCCCGAACCAATTTCTCTCGAAGGCGATCGAATTGGGCAGGTGCTCGTCCCCGTTAAATCCGAACTTTTTAAGCGAGATCCACCCCTTCGCATCGAACCGGACGGTGTCAGCGTCCAGGCAAGGTTTAATATGGAAATGGAAGGTCATGTCAGATCTGTCCAATTAAGATCCGCATCCGAAATGGAGTGTGTAGGCGATAGCCGTGTCGCAGTTTTTTTCGAAGGCGACGACGAACGGTATGCCCACGAGGTCCTCTTGGAGTTGAGACGCGCACGCCGGATAGTAGGAGATACTCTGGGACTTGAGCCGATTACCTGGGCGGTAATTGTGGAGTCTCACGAACAGGAAAAAGGCATCCTCTACCTGACGATACCCGCTGTCGGCTATGACTCTACCTGGAGGTGTTTCAGAGAGGAATGGACTAGCGGCGAGTTCATGGATGTGAATGTCCACGAATGGACGGAATCGACACTCACCTCCCGAATTTCAACCCTCTACGACGACCCGAGAAATCGCTTCATCGGCGACGGCTTGGCCGAATTCGCGACTTGGAAAGCTTGCGGCTTGCTCGAAGACTACGGTGAACGGCTCTCTATCGAGCAATTGGGGGATCGGCAGACTGTGGACTTGCTTTCCGAATTCCGGGTGATCCCGGGCAAAATTCTTAGCCGCCGGAAGTTGGATCGAGGTGTGGCGAAGTATGGATTCTCTCCAGGTTACGCACTGGCTTTCGCTTTCTGGCACGAACTTGTTGAACAGTACGGAGCCGACTTACCAGCACGGTTAGTCGAACAACTCGCGGAAAAGCCAAAGGTGGGCGCCGACGAAGCACTTGTCTTGTTGGAAGAGTTGACCGGCGACGAATCAATTCGCGATCGAGTGCGCTCCGTCGATGTCGCCGCCGCTCGAGAGAGGATCGAGCGGCTCATTCCATAATGTGGGACCAAAAAGCAATCCGCTGCCGTCCGCGGTAATTTCTGGATCGGGTTTTTTTCGACAGAAAAAAAGGCGAAAAATTTCTTGAACAAACTAGTTTGTCATACAAACCTGATGGTGATGAATGATGACCTTTCAAATTCCCTGGATCAGCCCAAAGGAGGGGATGCCGGCATCGGAGAGATATTTGTTGGGGTGATGTCTCTCGGTTTCGCCCTAAAGGGCTGGTTGGACTCAATTTGGGTGGACGGGTTTGGTGGGATGCTGTTGATGCTGGCGATTCTTCTGCCTGCATGGGGTATCGGCTATTGGGCCAGCAGAGCCATCCTGAAGTATGTCATCTGGCCTCGGGCCGGGTATTTCGTGCCCATCAGCGACTCCAGAAAGCGCACCGGGATTGCCGTGGCAGGCCGAGTGAGAACCAGACTCACCTTGATTACCGTGCTCATCCTTACTGCGGTTTCGGCGGCCGTAGTGGCCTGCCTGGCCGTATTCGTCAAGCGACCCTCTGCGGTGAACTATCCATTGGAGGGCATCCTGGGAACTTTCATGTTCGCCTGCTTGGTGGCGGCGTATGCATTCTGGTTCGTTTTCAATGGCAGACGGGAATACCCTTGGAAATGGCTGGTTCTGGTCTTTCTGGTGCTGGGGTTTCTAGTTATCGGACTGCCGGTTCGCATGGATTACCTCGCAGTGTGGCCCCGGATCGCGCTGTTCAACGGAGTGATGTGGCTCGGGTCCGGCCTTGCTACCCTTCTTTCTTATGTTCGCCACGCGAAACCTTCGACCGTGGAGATGGGATGAACGAACAACTCAGAACGATCGCCGGGCTGGACCGGGTCATTCATGAGCCGGGGCGACTGATGATTGTGTCTTATCTCGCTGGGGTTGAGGAATGCGATTTTCTTTTTTTGATGCGCCAGACTGAGATGAGCAAGGGGAATCTCTCCAGTCATCTGTCCCGGCTTGAGAAGGCCGGATATGTCGAGATCGAAAAAACCTATCGCGGCAAAGTACCCATGACGCTGCTTAGGCTGAGCCCCGCTGGCGAAGCGGCTTTCAAGAAATATCTGCGTGATCTGGATTCCGTGCGGTAAGAGTGGAGGCATTCGCTCATGCGGTCTCGGCGGAGGGCTGAGGTCGTTGATGCTTCCGAACCTGCCAGGTTTTGGGACGGGTCGGCCCCGGGATTCAGTAGCGCATCACGCGGCCGAGAAACCTTCCGACCGCCTCTGATTCCGGCGCTTCGAACAATTTGTCGGGCGGGCCTTGTTCGATGATTTCGCCGTCGGCGAGAAACAGGATCTCATCCGCGACCGCCTTGGCGAATCCCATTTCGTGAGTCGACAGCACGATCTCCTGTCCTTCGCGGCAGAGTTCCGCGATCACATCGAGCACCTCGGCCGTCATTTCCGGATCGAGGGCAGAGGTCGGTTCGTCGAGAATCAAGAGCTTCGGTTGATACGCCAGCGCGCGAGCCAGGGCGACCCGTTGCTGCTGACCTCCGGAAAGTTCGGCGGGATGTTTGGCCGCATGACCGAGCAGCCGGAATCGGTCGAGACAAGCTTCGGCCAGGACGATGGCTTCCGATTGGGATTTTCCATGAACCCGGGTCAGCGGCAGCGTGATATTTTCCAGCGCGGTCAGGTGGGGAAACAGATTGAATGCCTGAAAGAGAAAACCGATTCCTCGCCGGTGCGACCTGAGAGGGTTGTCTTCGCGACTCAACAGGGTTGAATCGAACCGAATCTCACCCGAGGTAGGCACGTCGAGCCCACCGAGAAGGCGGAGCAGGGTCGACTTTCCTCCGCCGGACGGCCCGATGAGCGCGAGTACGCGAACACCTTCCGGAACGGCATAGGTAATTCCGCTCAGGGCGTCGGCGTCGCCGTAGCGGCGGATCAGTCCGGTCAGCTCAATGTTCATAGCGGGTCCGGTGCTCGAGCCAGCGGCTGGCGAATGAGATGGGAAGCGTCAGGGCGAGGTAGCCGAGCGCCAGCGGCAGGTAGCTTTCGAAGGTCGCGTAGGTCTGGGCATTGGCTTCCCGGGCCTGCATGGTGAATTCGCCGAGGCCGATTACGTAGAGCAACGATGAATCCTTGATCAGATTGGCGAACTGTCCCGTGGTCGCTGGCAAAACGCGGCGAATGGCCTGGGGAATCACGACGAATCGATAGGTCTGGGCGCTGGTCAGTCCGATGGCGCGGGCGGATTCCCACTGGGATTTCGGGATGGAAAGAATGCCGGCCCGGAAGATTTCCGCGAGGTAGGCCCCGGCGAAGGCCGCGAGGATGACCACGCCGACGGTGAACTTGTTCTCCCAGCCAACCGCCGGCGCAACGAGGTAATAGCCGATCAGGATCTGGGTGAGCAGGGGCGTGCCGCGAACGATTTCGACGTAGCCCCGGGCCAGCCAGCGGGCGGGTGGAAAGGTGGCGAGTTGGCCCGCCGTGAGGCCGGCGCCGATCAGGCTACTGATGACGAGAGCGGCGGCGGACACGGCGATGGTCATGCCCCAGCCGGCCAGCAGGTTTCCGGAGAAGGGCGCGATCGCTTCCCAGCGGTAGTCGTGCCGCAAGAGGACGAAAAAGAAAAAGCAGAACGTCGCTCCGAGGATGACGGTGACGGCGATGTTGACGACTCGACCCACGCAGAAGGCTTTAGGCCGGGACTCGCGCGGCGACAAGAGGGAATCACGCAGAGGTGACATTAGTCGCCTCTTGGTGTCCACATCCCTTGGCTGAATCGACTGAAGCCGATTCTACGGTCAGTGAAAGATGAACGGCACACCCATCTCCTCGAAGGCCGCTTTTTCCTCGGCCATGTAGCGTTCCGCCAACTGGTCGAAATTCCCCGCGGCGCGAAAATCGGCCAACCAGGCGTTGACCTTCTCCCGCAGTTCGTCGTTGCCCTTTTGAATGCCGATGGCCCAGGTCTCCTCGCGGATCGGTTTCAGGATCGGCCGGGTGGCGGCGGTGTGGGTTTTCCATTGCTTGTAGATGGAAACCTGATCGTAAATGAAGGCTTCGGCCTTTCCCTGGGCGACTTCGAGCGCGCAGACACTCGCCTCATCGAGGACCACCAGTTCGACGCCTTCCAGATGGCCCTGGGCCCAGAGGTGACCGGTGGTCCCGAGTTTCACCGCGACGCGGTAACCGCTTTCCTGGAGGTCGTCGACGCTCTCGATCTTCGAATCCTTGCCCACCAACATGCACAGTCCGTTGGTCACGTAGCCGTCGGAAAAATCGATGGCCTGCGCCCGCTCGTCGGTGCGCGTCATCGAGGAAATGATGAGGTCGATCTTGCCACCCTGGAGGGCGGGAATGATGCCGTCCCAGGCGACGTCTTCCAGTTTCAGCGGACGCCCGAGGTGGTCGGCGAGGTTTTCGGCCATGCGGACGCTGATGCCATCGGGCTGGTTGTCCGTCCCGCGCATTTCGAA
Organism: Verrucomicrobiia bacterium; assembly: GCA_020439945.1. Classification (GTDB taxonomy): domain Bacteria; phylum Verrucomicrobiota; class Verrucomicrobiia; order Verrucomicrobiales; family DEV007; genus JAEUHH01. The sequence continues at coordinate 11,200 of JAGRPB010000020.1, read as the reverse complement.
GGGCGGGTAGGACATTTCCATCCCGACCACGAGGGTTTCCGGGTGATCGGCCGGTTGGCAGGCGGCAAAAAACAGGCCGAGACAGAGAATGGCCAGCGGACGAAGCAGCTTCATGACGGTCGCCAATGTGGCCGGTGCCGGACCCTGCGTCGAGTCAAACCGACCCCTTCGTGGCCGGGTCACTCTTCGCCCTCCTCGAAACCGGTCAATCCGTCGAACGATCCGGCGGTCGGCGCCCCGACCGGGTCATCGTGCCGGACCACGGGATCCGTTCCCGGGCCGTCGAACGAAAACCGTTGCTCCCGTCCGGCTCTCTCCGGGACCGGTGGGGTGGCGGGTTTGATGTTTCCGACGGTCGGTACGGGAGCGTGAATCTCGGTGGTCGTGGAGGTTTTTTCCGTGCCGGTCGTTTCCGGCGAGCCCCCGGGAGCTTTCTCCTCGCGAGCGGCGGTTTTTTTGGGAGGCGACTTGGCGCTGAAATCGGGCGCGACCAATCCGGCGGAAAGGATGAGCTTGGTGGCCTGTTCGACCGTGAGAGACGATTCGAAAACGTGCTCGTCTTCCACCACGATGACGAAACCGGTCATCGGATTGGGCGACGTAGGGATGAAGATACTGGTCACGCTCTTCCCGATCTGCGCGTCGTGATACTGCCCGGTCACGAAGCCGAGCAGCCGGCAGCCTTTCGCCGGATACTCGACGTAGGCGACCCGCTTGAAATTCCGGCCCGCGCCGAAATTCCGGAACGAATCCATGATCTGCTTGAGCCCCGAATAGATCGACGAAATGACGGGAAAGCGGAGCAGCAGATTGTCGACGAGAGAAAAGATTTTCGCGCCGAGGACGTTGGTCGCCATCACGCCGAGCGCGAAAAAAACGATCAGCGGCATCAGGATGCCGAACAAGTTGAGAAACCATTCCGGCGGAGTGATCAGGTTGCCAGCGGCCTCGTCGCGATCGAGCCCGAGATTGACGGCGTGAAAGACGGTCTCGATGACCGGACGCCCCACGAAGAGGATGAACTGGTAACTGAGCACCAGCATCCAGGCCGTCACGATGAGAGGCAACGCGACGGCGAGCCCCGCGAAAAACCGGTTTCCAATGAATCCCAGCAGATGGGGGCGCCGGTGGGGCGTCGTTTCGGAATCGGAAGTCCGGGGTGGTTCGGGGGGAGTGGAATCTGAGGAGGCAGGCACGGTCAGGGGGAGATTACGGCAGTCAGGGAGGGGCGGCAACGCCTGGCAACGCCCAAATTTGACGGATCGGGGCTGCGCGTCATTCGAGCGATCTCGCCGATCTCTGCGACTGCCTGAATGTCAGACGTCGGTGGAATCGTCACCGGGACGCGAGACACCGCTGAGTTTTTCCATCAGCCAGACCAGCAGAAAACCCGCCACGATCATCCCGATGGCGATGAAGGTTTCACTATTCAGGGATGGAAGATGCCAATCGTAGCCGATCACTTTTTCCTTGGCCGTTTCTCCGGCGCCGAAAGTCTGGATGACCTCCGCCTTCCAAGGCCAGATGATGAGGAGAGAGCCGGCCACGAAACCGGTCAGCACGGCCACGGCCAGATCGTGAAACCGGCGAAAGACCCAGGAAAGGAAATGGCTCAGGGACACCAGTCCGATAACGGCCCCGATGCCGACCGGGATGAGGATTTTCAGCGCCGAGAGATCGAGGTCGGTCAGTTTCGAAACCGAATCGATCATGATGAGCTGGTAGTTGCCCATCAGCAGAAGAACGAAGGAACCCGAAAGTCCGGGCATGATCATCGAGGCCATCGCGACCACGCCGCAGATCAGCAGGTAGGGGATGGAGGCGTTCTCCGAGGCCGGTTTCAGCAGGGCGATGGCGATGGCCACTCCCGCGCCGGCGAGAAAGCCCACGATCGGTCCGGCGCTCCAGCGTTTCACCTTGGCGCCGACAAAGAGGATCGAGGCGAGGATGAGTCCGAAGAAGAAAGCCCAGACGTGGACGGCGTGTTTTTCGAAAAGGAAATCGAGGACCTTCGCGAGCGAGAGAATGCTGACCACCACGCCGAGCCCGAGGGCGATCAGGAAACCGAGGTCGGTTGCCTTGGCGAATTCGGCAAATCGGCCCGTCAGCAACAGCTTCAGCGAGTGAACTCCGAATCCTTTGATCCCGTTGATGAGTCGCTCGTAGATCCCGGTGATGAAAGCGACCGTGCCGCCCGAGACGCCCGGGATGACGTTCGCCGCGCCCATGGCGGCGCCCTTGAGGAATACGATGAAAGCCTGGAGAGTCTTGTCCTTCATGGGGAATACGGCGGCAACCTGTCTGTCAGCCTGAAAGAGGGCGCAAGAGGATTTCGCGACGAATCGACCGGGACCTGACAGGGTTGCCTGCGAAACTCAACCCTCTTGGATTCAGAAGAGAAACCTCTGGATTCATCGGCACCCCCTGTTTACGCCATCGATCACCGTTGTTGATCGAGGGCGGTGGTGAAAGGATGGGGCGATGCATCCGAAACGGCTATTTCTTTTCGGCGCGGCCCTGGCTTTTCAGTTGCTGTCACTTCCCGCCCACGCGGAATTGAGCGCCGGTGCCGCCACATCCAACATCACTCCGAAAATGGGGGTGCCGCTCGACGGCACCATCATGCAGGTCGGACCGGCGACGGACGTGCACGATGAGCTGCATGCCCGGTGCCTGGTGCTGGGAGACGGGAGGACGAAGCTCGCTTTCGTGGTTGTGGACAATACGATGGTCAGTCGCAAGGTGTTCGATCGAGCCAAGGCGGAGATCGAGCAACAAACTGGAATTCCGCCGTCGCACGTCTGCCTATCCGCGACGCACTCGCATTCGACCCCGAGGGCGGTGGTGGATCTGGTCGATGACGACCTCCATCGGGAGTATCTCGATTTTCTCGCCTCCCGAATCGCCGACGGTGTGAGGCGTGCTATCAACCGGATGCGGCCGGCGACGATCGGGTGGGGTAGTTTCGAGGAACCGCGTTTCGTCCACAACCGCCGCTGGGTGTTGGCGGAGAATTTCCGGGCGCTGAACGTGAATCCGTTTGGCGAGAAAGGGGAAATCGTGAAGATGAATCCGGGTCGCGACGGACTCGAAAAACCATCCGGTCCGGTGGATCCGGAAGTGTTTGTTGTCGGGCTACGAGATGCGGAGACAGGCGAACCGCTGGCGATTTTGTCGGCCTATGGTTTGCACTACATCGGTGGGGTTCCGCGCGGCGTCGTCAGTGCGGATTATTACGGCGTCTACGCCGACTCCCTGACTCGCGAGCTGGGCGTGGATCGCCACAATCCGCCCTTTGTCGCCATGATGGCGAATGGCACCAGCGGCGACGTGAACGCGATCGATCCGACCCAGCCCCGGCAAAAACGCGAGCCCTACACTTGGATGACCGAGGTCGGAGAATCGCTGGCTGGACAGGTTGCCGAGGTTTTCCGTTCGATGAAGCCGATCGGGGAACCGGTCACGCTGGCCGCGGCCGCGGAGGACTTGGAATTGGGCGTTCGCAAACCCGATGAGAAGCGGATCGCCTGGGCGGAAAAAACGAAAGCCGGCATCGAGCCCGGCAAGCGGCTCACCCAAGCGCAAATCTATGCGCGGGAAACGTGGTTTCTGAAAGCGTATCCCGACACGGTTTCGATTCCGATCCAAGTGTTTCGGATCGGCGGGATGGCGGTGGTTCAGATTCCCTGCGAGGTCTTCGCGGAAACCGGCCTGCAGATCAAGCAGGAGAGTCCGTTTCCGGGTTCCACTTTCACCATCGAATTGGCCAACGGCTTCTTCGGTTACCTGCCGACGGCAAGGCAATTCGACTGGGGCGGCTACGAGACCTGGCCGGCGAGGTCGAGCCTGCTGGAAGTGGGGGCCGAGGCGAAGATCCGCGAAACGGTGGGCATTCTGCTGGCGCGCTTGAAAGCCGAGGCGGGGTAGTTGGTGATCTTGAGCCGGAGTTGCGCTGAAATAGAATCCCGGATATAGTTTCTAACGCTTGAAACTGCTCCGTCCCAGAAAATGGCTTCGCCGCATCGGCTGTGTCGCCGCCTCGATGGCTTTCGCGCTATTCATGACGTTGCCGCAGGCGCGGGGTTCGGACCCGGCCGCCGATCGGTGGTTGCATGCCTACGTCCTCGTTCAGGCGGGCCAGGAATTGGCGGACCAGGATTTGTGGGGATTGGCGATGGCGAATTACATGGCCGCGCTCAAGCAGTTCGAAAGTCTCGCCGAGGAGTTTCCCAGCTATCAGCCTCGTCTGGTGAGTTATCGACGCGATGATTTGAAGGATCGCGTCCGTGAAGCGGGCGAGAAAATGACGGGGGCGGAGCACGATCTGGCGATGGACTACGAAGACGTCATCGAGAAAACGCGGGTCGGAACGAAGAGCCGCTACGATCTCGATTATCAGACTTCCTATCAGTATCTGGTGCGGGCCCAGTGGCTCCTGAGCGATCTCCTCGAACGGGCGCCGGAAAAGGTGGTCACCGCCTTGACGAAACAGCGGTCATTCATCGACGAAATGACCGAGGCGAGCCGCGATTCGCTGACGAAGGAACCGGGAGGCTACCTGAAGGTGCACGACATCGAGAAGGACTTCGCCCTTTCGGTGTCGATCGCGATGAGTGATCTGCCATCCTACCGTCCCGTTGAGCCATCGGCCTCGGGAATGTCTTCGGAGCTGTTTCCGGACTCTCTCGTCGCCCAGGTGCGTGATCTCTGGTACCAGTGAGAACCGGTCAGCGGGGGGGGGATTTTCAATTTTCCTGACTGAACGTTCAGGTCCGCTCGTCAGCCTCTCATGATCTTTGGGAGAGGATTGAAATCAGGGAGAATACCGTGGACGGCTTTCACCATCGTGGCCGCCGGTTTTCTCAGTCACCCATGCCAGGCACAGGATAGTGGGCAATCGCGAGTCGGGATGGTCCCTGAATTCAGTGAGGCGGCGCTTCCACCCATGCCGAACGCCTACCGGGAGATCGGTCCGGATGACGTGAAACGCTACTGGGTGGGACAACTCGCGAAGGTCCATCCGCCATCGCCCTCCTCGCCGGGCTACGCCTACGACATGCCCCACTATCGCCAACGTCTCGAGGCGCGGAATTGTCTCCTGGAAAAATTGCGCGGCGGATTGCTGGATGAACGGGCCGCGTGCGAGGCCCTGCGTCACAACATTCGCCACTACCGGAACCGTGGGAACCAGGAAAAGGTGGAGGAACTCGAGTTGGAACTGCTGCGTCGCGAAGCGGTGAAGCGCGGCGACCTCGGGGCGGTGGTGAAATTGGAAGAACTGAAGCGCGAGAATCGCGACGAACTTGAGGAAATCATTCGCCGACAATGCATGACCATCGAGATGCTGAAACGAGAACTGGAACGCACGCGGCCTCGTTGAGTGGCTTCACCGGCGGGGATGCCGGTGTCACATCGGAACCGACCGGATTCAGAAGTCCTTGAATGGTCCCCGCGGTTCGGCTTCGATCATCGTCTCGCGATACCACGCATCGTAGCGATCCTTGACGCGCTTGAGGACGTCCGGTTTTTCTTTCGAAAGGTCGTTCTTCTCGCCGATGTCGGTCGAGAGATCGAACAATCCGCTTCCGCCTTCGGCCATGTCGGTCCACTTCCAGTTGTTCACCCGGGCTGCCCGCTGATTCCGGCGTTTCCAGAACATCTCGGTGCGCGGGCTCTCCGCTTCGCCGCGCAGCGTCGGCCACCAGTCGTAGCCATCGAGCACCAAGCCCTCCGGCAATTCGGCTCCGGTGGCGGCGGCGAGACTGGGAAAGATTTCCAGGCTGCTGAGAAACGCGTCGTTTTCCACTCCGGCGGGAATGCCGCCCGCGGGCCAACGCACCAGACTGAGAACGCGGATGCCGCCCTCCCAGGTTTGCGATTTGTGGCCGCGAAGGGGGCCGTTGTTGGCGCCGCCGCTGCCGCCGTTGTCGCTGAAAAAGATCACGATGGTGTTTTCCGCCAGACCCTTCTCATCCAGCGTTTCGAGCATCTTGCCGATCGAGGCGTCCATGCAGGTGACGGCGGCGCGATAGTCGCGGTAGCGTTTCTCCTTGGTCGGAACGAGCGCTTCTTCGCCGTATTTCTTGCCCTTCTGATATTCCTTTTCGAGCGGCGGATACCTTTTCTCGAACTCCGGCGGAGCCTGGACCGTGCCGCGAATTTTCGGATCCAGGGCCGAGGAACTGTGGGGCGCGTTGAACGGCACGTAGAGAAAGAAAGGTTCCTTGCCGGCGTAGTTGTCGAGGAAGCGCAACGCTTCGCGCTCGAAGAGATAGGTGCAGTAGGTGCCCTTGTCCTCCTCGGTGAGCGCGTCGTTCCGATACATGCTCGGCACGCCGTAGCGCTCGTGGGTGTAGTAGTCGATGCCGGTATTCACCAACCCGTAAAAATCGCCGAAGCCGCGCGAAGTGGGGAGAAAGCGGCGGTTGATGCCGAGGTCCCATTTGCCGTAAATGGCGCTCTGGTAGCCAACCGTTTTCAGCATCGCGGGAATCAACACTTCGCGCGTGTCCATGCCCCCGATGCGTTCCCAGGAGACGGCGTATTCTTCGGGATCGTATTTGTGACCGTAGTCCGGCGCTTCGTTCCGGATCATGTCGTAGATCCCGTTGCGCTGCGGGTAGCGGCCGGTGAGAAATGAACCTCGCGAGGGGGTGCAGGCGGGCCAGGCGACGTAGAAATTCGTGAGCCGGGTGCCTTCACGAGCCAGGCGATCGAGATTGGGCGTGATGATCTCGTCGTTGATCGCCCCGAGATCCTGGTAGCCCTGATCGTCGGAAACGATGAGGAGGATGTTCGGTTTTTCCGCCGAGAGGGCCGCGGTCAGAAACGAGGAGAAGACCAGCAGGAGAAAAGGAGGGCAACGCTTCACGATCGCCATCTTAGAATTCCGATTCGGTCGGAAGCAAGCCGCGCGTTTCGGGGCAGACCCGTGGAATTTGAAAACGCGGATCGATCTGATTGCTCAATCAAACAGGGTAGAGCGGCCTATCCAACCCTGTTGAATCAAGGAGTTTCCGGTCTTCAGTCCGCACCCGCGCCCTTGACCTGAATCTTCGTTCCGAGGACAATTCCGGGACCGATGACGAGATCTCCAGCCCATTTCGTCGCGATCCTCGTCCTGTCGACGGCGGGCGCGATTCGTCCCGCGTATTCCGAAGTGGAATTCGAGCGAGATATCCGGCCGATTTTCGCCGAGAAATGCACCATCTGTCACGGACCCGACGACGAGAAAGGGGGGCTGCGGCTGACGGGAATCGATTTCGCGACGCGAACGCTCGACTCGGGCGATGTGGCGATCGTTCCGGGCAAGCCGGACGAGTCCACGCTGATCGACCGGATTCACACCACCGATCCCGACGACGTGATGCCGCCGCCGGACAAGGCGGATCCGCTGACGGAAAAAGAGAAGGCGAACCTGCGACAATGGATCGCCGAGGGCGCCGTCTGGCCGAAACACTGGGCCTATGCGGATCTGGTGAAGCCGGAACCGCCGCAGGTGAAACAAGCCGATTGGGTGAAGAATCCGATCGATGCCTTCGTGCTGGCCCGGTTGGAAAAGGAGGGGGTCGAACCTTCCCCCCAGGCGGATACGGTCTCGCTGATTCGTCGGCTTTATGTCGATCTGATCGGTTTGCCGCCGACGATGGACGAGGTGGCGCGCTACCGTGAGGACCTTGATTCGAATGGAGACGCCGCGCTTTCCAATTTGGTCGACGGCCTGCTGGCCAGTCGGCGTTTTGGTGAACGCTGGGGCCGTCATTGGCTCGACAAGGCCCGCTACGCGGACAGCGACGGCTACGAAAAGGACAACAATCGTCCCGATGCCTGGCGCTACCGGGACTGGGTCATCGACGCGATCAATGACGATCTGCCGTTCGACAAATTTACGATCGAGCAGTTTGCCGGTGACCTGCTTCCCGATGCCGATCCCGAGCAGGTGTTGGCGACGGCGTTCAATCGGCAGACGCTGACCAACACCGAGGGCGGGACCGACAAGGAACAGTGGCGGGTGGCCGCGGTGATGGACCGGGTGGAAACGATGGGCGCGGTCTGGCTGGGGCTGACGCTGACTTGCGCGCGTTGTCACACGCACAAGTATGACGAGATCACCCAAGCCGAGTACTACCAGTTGTTCGCCTACTTCAACAATGGTGACGAGTCCAACGCCGAGGTGATTGAATCGGACGAGGCGTGGGCGAAATACGAGTCGGCGCTGGCGAAGCATGGTCAGCAGTTGGATGAGGCGCGAGCGAAGGCTTCAGCAGCGCGACGGGATCTGGAGAACCGAATGCTGGAGTGGGAAGCCCGGGCGCAGAGTTGGATTGCCGAGGGCGAGGCGAGCAAAGGTTCGGAATACACTCCCATTGAACCGGCCAAGGTGACGGGCCCCAAAGGGGTGACATTTTCCATCGATGATTCCGGAGCGGTGTTGGCCGGTGGTGAAAATCCCAACGAAGCGACCTACACGGTGACTGGCAAACTACCGTCGGGTAGGATCTACGGAATTCGCCTGGAGGCATTGACCGATAATTCCTTGGGCGGAGAGGGACCGGGACGGATGGAGCGGGGGAATTTCGTGCTCGGTAATCTGACGCTCTCGCTCAATGGCTACGCCTACAACCCGCTCGTTTTCTCGGAAGCAAAGGCGGATTTCGCCCAGGGTGGTTTTGATCCGAATCAGGTCATCTCTCCCGATTCTGTGAGCGGCAAGGAGCGAAAGGGCTGGGCGGTGTCACCGCAACAGGGCAAGTCGCATGAAGCCATTTTCGCCCTGGGGCAACCGGTCACGTTGAAAGAACCGACCGAGTTTTCCCTCGTCCTCGACCAGAACTACGGGGGCAATCACACGTTGGGTAAATTCCGGATCTCGGTTTTGACCACGCCGACGGTGATGACGGTTCCGGAGGCTCAGCGGCATACCTTACAGAAATCTCCCGACCGGCGCACCGCGGAAGAGCAGGCGGCTCTGGTGGCCTGGTTCGAGCGAATCGACGCCAAAACCGCGCCGATGTTGGCGCAGGTGAAGGCCGTCGAATCCAAGCTGCCGAAAAAGCCGGAAATGGACGTCCGCGTGATAAAAGAACGATCGGGCGATCGGCGCTCCACCCACGTGTTTCGCCGAGGTGAATTCAAGGAGCCGATGGATGAAGTCGCCGCGAACACGCTCGCGGTTTTGCCTCCGGTCGAGAATCGCGGGAAAGAAGGCGACCGGCTCGACCTGGCTCGCTGGCTGGTGAGCGGAGAGAATCCGTTGCCTCCACGCGTGATCGCCAACGAGGTCTGGGCGAACCTGTTCGGCGAAGGAATCGTCACGACGCTGAACGATTTTGGCGTGCGCGGAGATCGCCCCTCGCATCCGAAGCTGCTCGATTGGATCGCGGCCGAGTTTATTGGGAATGGCTGGTCCCGGAAGCAGCTCATCAAGACGATCGTGATGTCGAACACCTACCGCCAGAGTTCGAATCATCGACCCGAGTTGGCCGATATCGATCCCAAGAACCGACTGCTGGCGCGGCAGAATCGTTTCCGGGTCGAAGCGGAGATCGTGCGCGATCTTTCCCTGGCATCAGCGGGCCTGCTGTCGGACAAGATCGGTGGCCCGAGCGTGTTCCCGCCAATTCCCGCCGGAGTGGCGGATGTGAATTACAATTCCGCGTTCAAGTGGAAGGTGAGCGAAGGGGAAGATCGATATCGACGGGGAATGTATACGTTTTTCAAGCGGACCGCGCCGCACCCGAACCTGATGACCTTTGACTGTCCCGACTCCAACGTGACCTGCGTGCAGCGCACCCGCTCGAACACGCCTCTCGCCGCCCTGATCACGCTGAACAACGACACTTTTGTCGAAGCATCCCAAGCCCTCGCGAAGCGCGTGATCGAGGAGACACCCGGTGCCGACGACGAGGCGCGAATCGATCACGCCTTCCAACTCTGCCTGGCACGGAAGCCGGCCGAGGCGGCACGGGATCGCCTGGACAGCCTCCTGGAAACTTCCCGCGCCTGGTATCGGCAGCATTCCGACGAAGCGAAGGCTTTCACCGGAACCGGCGCCATCGAGGGCGTGCCGGCGGAAGAAACGGCGGCGTGGGTGGCGACGCTGCGCGTTCTGCTCAATCTCGATGAATTTCTGACCCGAAGCTGATTACGCAAAGGGATCCTCGCCCAAGCTCTCCAAGTCGGCGAGATCCTTCAAGCGTCCACTGGCCTTCTTGTTTTTCACATAATCCTTGTAGCCCAGAAACGAAAGTTCGATGCCATCCCAGACGACCATTTTCCGATTTTCGAAACATTCATCGAATTCAACACCGTCGATGCTGGAGACCAGCTCGATTCGATTGGGTTCTCTTCCCATCCAGAAGATGTTTTTGTCGGGCTCGAAAAAGTCATCCTCGATCGGGCCGGGAGCGCCGAATTCTGCCAGCGCCCGCCGCACTCGGTCAGCGTTCGCCGGATCGATCGCGACCCAGATATCGACGTCGCGCGTCGCTCTCGGCCATCCGTGCACCGCCAATGCCCAGCTTCCGGTAACCAAATATCTCACCTGGTTTCGATTGAGAATCTCGAAGAAGTCCTTGAAGTCCGGAGGCAGTTGCTTCTTCTTCATAAAAAATCTCCCTCAGATGTTGGACCAAAGAGAGTCGCTCCGACGGAGTCATCTGGGCATAGGCTTCCCGGTTCTTCCCTGTTTGGTCGTCGGCTTTGTAACTGCCGGATTGCCAGGATTCTTTTCGTTTGTTGCCCACACTCACTCATTGTTCTGAAATGTCCCCATTGCAATCCCACATCGCCCGCTCGCGGCGGGAGTTTCTCACCACTTCGGCCAGCGGTCTCGGGGGCATCGCTCTGGGATCGATGCTCGCCCAGGACGGCATTCTGAGCGCGGCTACGGCCAAGGATCCGGCGGAGTTCGAGCGACTCAAGCCGCATCACAACGCCAAGGCAAAGGCCTGCATCTTCATCTTCATGGCGGGGGCGCCCTCGCATCTCGACCTTTTTGATCCGAAACCGAAACTGAACGAACTCCACGGTCAGAAATTGCCGCAGGAGTTGATAGAGAAGGCGCGGTTCGCTTTCATTCAGCCGGACACGGCGACCCTGATGGGATCGTCCCGGAAATGGAAAAAGCACGGTGAGTGCGGGATGGAGTTTTCCGATCTGCTGCCGCACCTGGGCGGTTGCGCCGACGATATCCTGATGG
>JAGRPB010000225.1 GCA_020439945.1 Verrucomicrobiia bacterium | reverse complement strand
ATGAAGCTGAAACTACTCGACTATCCGGCCGCCACCTATGATGCGGACAAGATGCCGATGTGGCCCACCGCGCTGCGCGCCAATGGCTATCACACGGCGATGATCGGGAAGTGGCATATCGGCAAAGACGCCGGATTCGGCCGGGTGTGGGATCATCAGCGCGTCTGGAACCGCTGCAAGCACACGGACAACGCCCACGCCTACTATGAGGCGGAATTGATCGAAACGGACGGCGGCGACGCGGTGCTGGTCGATGGGTATCCCACGGATTTCTACACCGATTGGGCGATCGACTATGTCGACGGAAAAACGCGCGACCCGAACAAGCCGTGGTTTCTCTGGCTTTGCTACGGTTCGGCGCACGGTCCGTTCATTCCCAACGGCCGGGATCTGGACACGTTTCCCGGAGTGTCTGTCGATCCGCCCGCCGATATCTTCCCGCCACGCCCGGGCAAGCCGCGCTACATGCAGAAGGTCGACACTTGGAAACCGGGACCGATGGGGCGCCCGATTCTGGAGGAATTTCATACGCCCAAAGGAAGCACGGTGTGCCTTTACGGCCCGGATATCTCCGACTGGAACCGCCAGTATCAGCAGGCGATCAAGGCGCTGGATGACAATGTGGCGCGACTGATGAAGGCGCTCGATGCCAGTGGCCAGCGAGAAAATACGCTGGTGGTTTTCACCGCCGATCAGGGTTTTGCCTTTGGTCAGCATGGGTTCGCCACCAAGATGGCTCCCTATGACGCCAACATCAGGCCTCCGCTGATTTTCAGCCAGCCGGGCACGATTCCCAGCGGCTCAACCTGTGCCGAACCGGTGGCTGGGCCCGATATCGTTTCGACGCTGGTTGCTCAATCGAAGACGGCGGATCCATGGTTCATGCATGGTCACGATTTCAGCGTCCTGCTGAAGGATCCGGAATCCGCGGAATGGAATCATGGGGCGCTGCTGGCCTTGACCGGAATCGAGTGGGGCAAGGACACGAATCACTTCCCCCGATTGATCAAGCATGTCCAGGGCATCCCGTGGCGGGTTTCTTACTCGAAAGGGAAATACAAGTACATCCGCACGTTTGAGAAGAACGAGATCGAAGAGTTCTACGATATGGAGGCCGATCCGGGAGAATTGACGAATTTGGCGCTGGATCCGGCGTTTCACGACATGATCCGCGATTTTCGGGATGTGACGCTCGCGGAACTGGTGAGAACACAGGCTCCCTACGTTGAGCATCTCCCTTCGATGTTCCCCCTGACCGACCGCATCGTGGAGAACTACAAGGAAGCGGGCGATCCCGATCGGGCCGAGCAGGAAGCGGAGATCGATGAGGAGCGCCGGAAGCTCAAACTGCCATTCCTGGCCCCGTTTCACCCTCTCTTCGATCTCTATTGACAGAGAGCTTGGATGGGGTCTGATGCACCACGAACTTGGTATCTGAGGGAGGAGCTATGGGCAGTATGAGGATGAATCATGCGATTGGATTGGTTGGGGCGAGCGCTTGTCTGGTGGCGGTGATGTCGGGAATGACCGGCTGCCAGTCATCGCCCGGTGTGGTCGAGAAATCGAAGCCTGTCGTTGGTGATCGTGTCATTTCGGATGTGTTGAATCCGAAGAAGCTCTCCAAGGGCACCCGGGAGCGATTGGAGAAAGCCGGTCTGGCGAGAGAATTTCCCAGGAAGGCGGACGAAATCGTCCTCCGCATGACCGAACAGAGTGACAGTGAACTCGACAACTCGGAACGCACCGCCATCGCCGAAATCCTCTGTGATTCCGCTGCTTCGATCGAAGAATCGACGCCTTTCCATGCCCTCGAGCGCTACCTGACCGCCGCGCGAATCGCGCTTCCAGCAGCCGTTCACCCCTCTTCCCGTCCGGACGACGACGATTTGCTATCCCTCTACAACCACGCCTGCGGTCATGTGGCAGAACTGGTCTTTCTCCATCGCTCGCCCCTTCCTCCCGAGCAGAGGCGCGCGCCGATCGTGACATCCGGGCCCCTGGGAGATCTTCAGCTTTCGGTTGCCGAAACGGGGGACGACGTGGTGAACCCCGCGACTCTGGATGAGCTCAAGATCGCCGAGTATCTCGAGATCAAAGGCTTTCAACGCCACGAAGTGGAATACGGTGTGGGCGCCGCGGTGGTCGGACACCAGAACCAGACGCCGGAGCGCCTCGAACACAATCCATTCATGCCCGAAGTCGGCATGGCCCTGCCGTTGAACGCTGTCCTGAACTTTCCGTCCGACGGCACGGCTCGATTGAGTCTCTACGACACGCTCATGGTGGACAGCGTGGTGCTGGAAGGGAACCGAGTGAATCTGGATACCGATCTCACCGCGCCGCTCGCGTTGTTGGCCGGGCTGTTGCCGGTCAAGCACCTTGGCATCAAGAGCATGCTGCGACCCGCCGACTATCTCGGACAGTCGGGTCTGTTCCAGTTGGAGCCATTTCGTCCCGGAAAGATTCCCGTCATTCTGGTGCACGGCCTCTCCAAGAGTCCAACCGCCTGGGTTCCGGCGGTGAATGCGTTGAGGGCGGACCCGGAGATTCGCGAGAACTTTCAATTCGTGCTGTTTCGCTATCCCAGTGGCCTGCCCGCCACCTACTGCGGGGAAATGTTGCGGCATCACCTGAAATCATTTCAGGACTACTACGATCCGGATCGGAAGGTGCCGGCAATGCAACAGATCGTGTTGGTCGGAAAGAGTTTCGGCGGGGTCACTTCGAGTCAACAGATTCGCGAAAGTGGAGAATCAATTCGCGAATTGTTCTCCACCAAGCCTCTCGATGAGGTGATCATCCCGGAAGAGGAAAGGGATGCCCTGAAAGGACTGATGTATTTCAGTCCGAACCCGGGAATTCGCCGCACCGTTTTCATGGGCACGCCGCATCGGGGCACGGATGTGGCAGACACGAAAATGGCCCACCTGGCGAGCAGGGTGATTCGCTATCCGTTCTCTGTCATCGTCGCGGGTGAGATTCCCGAGAACGAAGCCATGACGCCGTTGGCACGGACTTATCTGGCAGATCCGCCGAACAGTGTGGTGGACCTGCAAGCTCACAACCCGGTGCTGGAAGCCATCGTGAATCTACCGATCTCGCCAAGAGTCACGGTGCATTCCATTGTTGGCAAACATGGGGACGGTCCTCTGGAAACCAGCAACGACAAGATGGTGCCCTATTGGAGCAGTCACATCGACCAAGCGGTGTCCGAACTGGTGGTGCCATGCATCCACGGCGAGTTGGAATCGCATCCGAAATCCATTGCCGAACTGCAACGGATTCTGCATCTGCATCTCGAAGGGTGAGTCTCACCCACATTTATGGTTATCTCAGGCGTCCGGATTCGATCCCTCTCAAGATCGGATTTGACTCGGATGGTGGCCGGATGACTCTGTAGAGAAGCATTGAGTTTTCTCTTCCCGATGAAAGTCCCCCCGCCTCTTTTGACGTGCTGCACCGCTCTGGTTTTCTGCCTGCCCATGGTTCCCGTTCTCTCCCGAGGTGCTCCACCACAATCGGTTCAGGAGTTCATCAAAAGCGATAGCGAATGGGAATCGTTGCGGAAAGGCGAAGTGGTGATCCTACCCACAGAAGATGGCGACTCAACCGAGGAAGACAACCAGCACGCCGGAATGGCGGCCATTCTGATCGATGCGGCGCCGAAAGAGGTTTGGGATGTGATCGCCGACAAGGAAGCCGCTCCAGACTATATCGACAGTCTTGAGAGCGCGGAGATCATCGAAGAGACAGAGGACCATGTGCTCATCAGGCAGACAATGAAATTGGGGCCCCTTCCGAGAGTTACTTATGTGGTTAAACACTCGCCAATCCCGATCCATACCGTCAACTTCGAGCATCACAGCGGTGACATGAAGGACATCAAAGGGTTTTGGCGCTTTTTCCCGGTCGACGGTGACAAGAAATGCCTCGTCATCTATCGGCTCAGTCTGAGCCCGGGATTCTTCGTTCCAAATTTCGTGATCCGGAAATCCCTGAAAAAAAGTCTTCCCGACGCCCTCCGCGCCGTCGAGAGGCAGGTCTCCATCCGCAAAGAGTAATGGGTGCGTTCGAGGAGGTTGCGATTCCGTAGGCGGCGAGTCAGTAATTTTCGCTCAACTCCCGGGTGACCCGGGTCATTCCTTCCTGAACCTCGAGGCGCTTTGTGTCCGGATCCTTGTAAATATCGTTGTTGGAAACTCTCTGAATTCCCGAACTTGCACAACTGGCGAGAAAGGCCGCCATGATGCTTGTCGCGATGGAGAGGGCGAGAAACGACCGGATGTTGTTTTGTTGCGTCGGCATGAAATGATTGGCGGAGTTTTCTTGAGTCACTATTCGTATCGCGGTCATCCTTCACATTCTATCCGGCCGAGTAAATGACTTTTCGAACCGGGTCACATTGAGGGAAATGGCGGGAACAGTGCCGTCTTTCAGAAAAACGAAAGAGCGACACCTCTGCCCCGAGATGTCGCTCATGAATTTTGAATTTTTTCTTTCGGGTCGGAATTTGCCTTCCATTCACTCCGCGCCCTCAACCGGCGCTTCGTTACCCATTTCCTGTTGCTGCAGTTCGAGGTTTTCGAGGTAGCGACGCAAATCTTCATCGTCGCTTTCCGGCGAGAGGATGTAGCTGGTGGTGTCTTCCCCGGGGCCTCCGAATACGCTGAAGCTACTCCAGCCCTCGCGCGAAGTGCCCTCGTAGTCGAACTCGAAACTGGTCGTCAGCGGTTCCACGTTGTAGACGCGTCGGATGAAGCCCTGCTGCTTGTCGTCATTGAAACGGTCATCAAGGAGATCCTCCAAGCTCGGCCCGACGGGAATGAAATCCGGATCAATCAGTCCCGGGGTGACGCCGACGACGCCGTTGCGCTCCAGGAAGAGACCCTGCGGATCCACATACTGACCGTAGATCACCAGCTCTTCGCCGTTGGGACCGGTCGCCGTGGCAATCGGTTCCAGGTCTCCCGGGTTCGGGAAGGCCACCGGATTGCCGTCGCTGTCGATCACCACCTCGCCATTCGGTCCGGTCTCGATCGGCGTCGGCGTTTCGGTGCCCGTTCCGCCCGCGGCGCCCGCCGCACTGCCTCCCGCGGCTCCCGCTCCCGCCGTGCCTCCTCCGGCCGTTCCGCCCGCAGTACCTCCACCCGCCGTGCCCGGACCGCCACCACCGGCCGCTCCTCCCGCGGCACCGCCGCCTCCGGTCGTCGCCTGCACCACTGACACGGTGTCGTAGTAGAGGCTGTAGTTGCCCGCTCCGGTGCTGTAGTTGGTCGTGTCCGCCGTCAGCGCCTGGTTGGCCAGGTTCTCCTGCCAACGCGGTGAGCTCGGCGCCAGGTCGGCCAGGTTGGCGTGCTGCGGGGTCGCCCCGAGATCCACTCCGTTTTCATCCAGCTGCACCAGGGCAAACTCGTCCACGCCCAGGGTCGCCGGCTCGGTCGGCACGCCCCAATACGGGGTGCCGTTGAGCTGGGTGCCCCACGCCATCTGGTTGTTGGCCCGACCGGGCAGGTAGAGTCGCAACTCGCCGTTGGCGTCGGAAGCCAGCACGCTGTCGGCATCGGCGGTGAGCAGCCCGGTGCCGCTCGCGGTCGGGTCGGTCCGGCTGATCGCCACGAAGGTGTCTCCACCCCCGTTGCCGTGGTTGACCATGATGGACGGATCGATGTGCCCCACCATGCCCCCGGTCAGGGTCAGGTCCTGCCCGGTGGTCAGCTGAATGTCGCCGCCCACCGAACCACTGCCGCCACCCGAGCCGGCCCCCAGTCCAGAGCCGTCGAAGAGCTGGTCGCCGTGACCGATCTTGGCGTAGGCATTGGCGCCGGTGCCCCGGGTGAGGGTGGCGTCGTTGCCGGCATCCACAAACAGATCGCCGCGCTTGGCTCCGTCCCCGGCCGAACCGCCGTGACCAATCTGGGCGGTGGCGTTGTCGGCCGCTCCACCGGCGATGACCAGGTCGTTGACCGCGGTCACGGTGATGTCGGCGGTCTGCTCGAGGGTTCTCACCAGGCGACCACCGTGCCCGATGGTGGCGTGCGCGGCGTCGCCGGTGTCGCTGGCCGTCAGGATCACGTCGTGATCGGCCTGCACCTGGATCATCTCGCCCACGTGACCGAAGTCCACCCCGAGGTAGCTGTTCCCGCCGTGACCGATCTGGCTGTAGGCGTCGTCACCGGCTCCGGCGGTGAGCACCACGTCGCCGCCCCCTTGGGCGGTGACCAGTATGCTGCCGCTGGTGAAGGTGCCGGTGCCGTTGAAGCCACCGTTACCGGCTTGCGCGTAACTGCCCTGCCCGGCGCCACCGGTGAGGGTGACATCCCCGCCCAGGGCGCCCACGTTGATGATGCCCACGTTGCTGTCGAGGAATCCGCCGGTCTCGGTGCCGCCGTTGCCGATCTGGGCATAGGCGAAGTCGCCGGCCCCGGCGGTGGCGCTCACCGACTGGCCGACCACGCTGGTGTCGCCCACCTTGTTGCCTTCCGAGAAGCTGCCGCCCTGACCGATCTGGGTGTAGGTGTTGGTGTTGGCGCCACTGGTCATGGTGATGGCCCCGGTGGTGATCAGCGAGGTGCCGCCAGTCAGGTCGCCGTCAACATCGAAGCCACCCGCCCCGATCTGCGCGTAGCTGTTGGTCGCCGCCGCCGAGGCGTCGATCGCCGCGTCCCCTCCTCCGTTCACGGTCGTAGTGGACAAAATGTCGCCGGTCACGCTGCCGCCACCCGCGCCAATTTGCGCGTAATCCGCCGAGGCACTCACTGCCAGGCTGCCGGTCCCCATGAGGAGGGTGTTTCCGCTGATATTGCCATCGGCTCCGAGTCCACCGGCCCCGATCTGGCTGTAGGTAGCGATGCCCGCACCGGCTTGCAGGCTGACATCGCCGGCGGTAACCGTGGTGGAGGTTCC
>JAGRPB010000224.1 GCA_020439945.1 Verrucomicrobiia bacterium | reverse complement strand
CAGGTAGATGGCCATCGACCGTTGTCTTCCGACCGTGAAGCTCTCCCAGCGTTCGCGCGCTTCATCGTCATGCTTCAGGACTTCGAGGAATTCCGGAGCGATATCGAGGGCGTCTGGCTCCGGATCTGATAATAGAGAAACGGTCACCGCGTCACCGAGTTTGACCCCGGCCGCTTTCAGTTCGGCTTTGCCCAGCACGAGGTAGCGACCGCCGTCCTTCGGCCCCTGGAAAGCGCGTCGCATCTCGTGTCCCCGGATCGTCGCCAGCACGCGCTTGTGCCCAGCGTCGAGAAAGCGATCAGCGATTTCGTCCGGCACCGGCACCACGTGGTAGCGCATCCCGGTGTCGAGTCGCTCGACGCGAGAAGGGAAAGTCATGGGCTTCGGTGTCCGGGGCATCGGGAAAGGAGTGTCGCCTCTCCTTTCGCGTTTCGCGAGGCGAGTTTGGCATTCGCGTCCGTTGACGTGGCGAGCAAAATCCCGAAGAATCGCCGGATGCCAACCCTCAGACTTTTCTCTCTCGCCGCTCTCTGTCTCAGCCTCCTTTCAATCGCCGGATTCACCCCCGCCGACGAGCGTCCGCCGAACATCATCTACATCATGACCGACGACCTCGGCTACGGGGATCTCGGATGTTACGGCCAGGAAACGGTGAAGACGCCGAACGTCGACCGAATGGCAGAGGAGGGGCTGCGCTTCACCGACCACTACGCGGGGCACACCGTGTGTCGCCCGTCGCGACTGGTCCTGTGGACGGGCAAGCATGTCGGCCACACTGGATTGATCGGGAATCGCGATCGCATGCTGACCGGCACCGAGCACACCGTCGCGCGACTTCTTCAAGACGCTGGCTACGCCACCGGCGGGGTCGGAAAATGGGCGCTGGGAAATGTCGAGGAACCCTCGGAGGTAGACAATCCGGGACATCCGAATCACAACGGCTTCGATTCCTGGTTCGGCTACCTCAATCAGGGAACGGCGCACAATTTCTACCCGCCGTTTCTCTGGGACAACAAGGAGCAGTTCGCGCTCTCGGGGAACGCACTCATGACGGACAACCCGCAGGCTCGGGGCCGGGTGTCGGAGAAACGGGAAACCTACTCGCACGACACGATGACGGATCGTGCCTTCGCCTTCATCCGTCGGCATCACGAGCAGCCGTTCCTGCTGCACATTCACTGGACCATTCCCCACGCCAACAACGAGGGCGGACGCGTGCTCGGCGACGGGATGGAGGTTCCCGACTACGGCATCTACGCCGACAAGGATTGGCCGAATCCGGAGAAGGGTTTCGCCGCCATGGTCACGCGGATGGATGGCGATGTGGGTCGGCTTTTTGGCCTGCTCAAGGAGCTGGGAATCGACGAGCAGACGCTGGTACTTTTCACCTCCGACAACGGCGCCCATCAGGAGGGGAATCACGAGGTTGAGTTCTTCGATTCCAACGGGCCGCTCCAGGGATTCAAGCGCTCCATGCACGAGGGAGGAATCCGCGTGCCCATGATTGCCCGTTGGCCGGGAAAAGTCGAAGCCGGAACGGTGACGGATCATCCCTCGGCCTTCTGGGATTTTCTCCCCACCGCCTGCGAGATCGCCGGAGTCGAACCTCCGGTCGATACCGATGGTATTTCTTACCTACCGACCCTGCTGGGCAAGCCGGACGAACAGGAGAAACACGTGTATCTCTACTGGGCCAGTTCCGAGGGCGCGACATCGGTCGGCATTCGGCAGGACAACTGGAAGCTGGTGAAATACCGGGCCAACGGAAAGAAGAATAAGGGAGAGACCGACGCGCCGGAAACTCCGGCTCCCGATGACTGGCGGCTATACGATCTCAGCCAGGACATCAGCGAGGCCAACAATGTCGCCGCGCAGCATCCGGATCGGGTTCAGCAGATGCTGGCGATGGTGCGGGAGGATGAGCTGGCAGGATTTGAAGAGACGGACCATCCGGTGGCGCCGGTTTCGGCGGAGGACAAAGTCGTGGTCGCCCTTGTCGGCGATTCCACGGTGACCGATTCATCGGGTTGGGGGAAGGCCTTCGCCGGAAAATTTCGCCACGACGTCGAAGTGAAGAATTTCGCCATGGGCGGACGCAGCGCGAAGAGCTGGCTCGCGGAAGATCGTTTGCCCGCCGCGCTGGAGGCGAAGCCGGACTATGTCTTCATCCAGTTCGGTCACAACGGCCAACCGGGCAAGGGTCCCGAGCGCGAGACCGATCCCGCGACGACCTATCGCGACTATCTCCGCCAGTATGTGACGGAGTTTCGCGCCATCGGTGCCGAGCCCATCATCGTCAGTTCGGTGACCCGGCGCGATTTCACCGAGGACGGCACCATTCGCACCGAGCCGACGGCCGATGATGTCTATGGCGACGGTGTAACCCGTCCGCTCAAACCGTGGGCCGAGGCAGCGAAAGCGGTGGCAGAAGAAACGGGTGCGCCCTTCATCGATCTCTACCAGGTCAGCGTCGCCTACCACAATCACCTCGGCGAAACGGCGAGCTGGGATTTCAGTCCCAAGGAAAACGACATCACCCATTTCAACGAACTCGGCGCCGAAGCGATCGCCAATCTCATCGTGGATGAACTGCGCAAGGCGGAGCCGAAGCTCGCGAAGAAATTGAAGTAGGCGCCACGAATTTGGAGCGGTGTTTTGAATTCGCCGCGCTAAAGTTCCGAGCGATTCAAAATCGTTTCCTTGTCTCTGGCCCCATGAAAATCGCTTCCAAATTTCTCGCCGTTTTCGGTGTTCTCGGATTCCTCTTTCTCTCGAAGACGTCTCGAGCGGAGGATCCAAAACCCGCTGACGAACCAGCCAGCGAACCTGCCGACATTCTGCCATCGATCGAGGAGGTCACCGTGGCCGTGAAACAAACCGGCGCCGCTTTCCGCCGCGACGCGTCACTCTTCGGTGGCTACCCGCGAGGCTGGACCACCGACCAAAAAAACGCCATTTCCGAAGGCAGCCAGTCGCCAACCCTGATCGAGATCCAACCTCCCGGCACTCCGGCAATCGGGTTGGCCTGGGTCGAGGCTTGGAAGGTCACCCATGATCCCCTCTACCTCCAGGCGGCGCGCGAGGTGGCGCAGGCGCTGATCTGGACGCAGCTCTCATCCGGCGGCTGGCCATCGGAATTCGACTTCCATCCCGAGTCGTCCGCGAAGTATCACACCCGGCGCGACGTGCTGGCCGGCGACACTGAAATGGGAAAACGCTCGGCGCGTTCGACGCTCGACGACAACAAGACCCAATCGGCGCTGCTGTTTCTGCTCGAACTCGCCTACCTGGAACCCTCGAAAGGGGACGCCGTCCTTCGCGAGGCGCTGGATTTCGGGCTCGATTCGCTGCTGGCTGCCCAGGCGCCCAACGGGGGCTGGCCGCAGATGTATTCCGGCCCGGCCGACCCATCCCTTCCCGCCGACCTGAAGGCGACTTACGACGAGAACTGGTCGCGGACCTTTCCGCATGTCGACTACACGCCGTGGTACACGCTCAACGACGGCAACATCTACCTGGTCACGCGTCTGATGGAGCGGGCCTACGAACTGACCGGCGACGAGCGTTTCGTGGAATCGATGAAGCGAACCGGCGAGTTCCTCATCGCGGCGCAACTGCCCGAACCGCATCCCGCCTGGGCCCAGCAGTATGATCACGCCATGAAACCCGCCTGGGCGCGGAAGTTTGAACCGCCCGGGGTGAGTTCGTTGGAAAGCCGGTGGGCACTGGAAACGCTGCGCGAAGTCTGGCTGGTCACCGGCGACGAAAAGTGGCTGGTGCCCTTCGACTCCGCCATGAAATGGCTTCGCTCCGTGCGACTCGACGACGGACGTTGGTCGCGACTCTACGAACTCGGCACCAACAAGCCGCTCTACCTGATGGCGGAAACCTATGAAGTGACCTACGATGATTCGAATCTCCCGACCCACTACGGTTTCAAACTGGACGCCGATTTCGGGGAAGGGCTCGACAAACTCGAGGATGAGATCGCCGCCGGCCGCGAAGAGGTGCTTCGCCGCCGCCGTCCCATGACCCAGGAAAAAAGTTGGGCGAAAAGCGCCAGGGCCAAGCGGCGTGACGTGCGCCAGGCGTTGAAGGAAATCGACAAGCGAGGTCACTGGTTGAACGAGGAAGGGGAACTGGATTCGCGTCTCTTCCTGAAGCGATTCAATGCCCTCGTTCACTATCTGGAAGGAGCGAAAAACGGGGGAGCGGTCTTTGAAGAATTATGGAAAGCCTCGCAACCGCCACCGGCGCCGCCGCAGCCGGAAGTTCCTGGTCAGGACGCCGCCGAGAAGCCCGAGAAATCGGTGGAAAAATCGTAGTCGATCGGACTCACGAAGTTTGAAGCCCGGGGTCTGGCATGGATGTTTTCGATCCAAATCGTTTCACCCTCATCGATCTCAGCGTGCCCCTGCAGCACGCCGCGCCGAGTGAACCCATCAAGCCGAGGATTCGCTATCACAATCATCGAACGGGTTTCTGGCAAATGCGCTGGCTCTTCGGGGTGAGGCGCAAGCAGTTGAAACGATCGAAGGGGCTCGGCTGGGCGCTGGAGAAAATCTCCGCCATCACTCACACCGGAACGCACGTCGACGCGCCATGGCATTACGGACCGGAAAGCGGCGGGAGACTGGCCAGGAAGATTGATGAACTTCCGCTCGATTGGTTTTTAGGCCCGGGCGTGAAACTCGATGTTCGGCATCTCTCGGACGGCGATGAAATCACCGTCGCCGAACTCGAGCGAGCCCTGGCGAAAATCGATTATGCCCTTCGCCCGGGAGACATCGTTCTCCTGCAGACCGGTGCCGACGCGCGGCTGGATTCCAAGGCCTATTTCCAGCAACCCGGTCTCGGTCGCGACGGAACCCGGTGGCTGATCGACCAAGGCGTGAAAGTGATCGGGATCGATGCCTACACGCTCGACCGTCCCTTTCATTCGATGAAAGCCGATTTCAAAATGACGGGCGATGCTGAAGCCATCTGGCCGGCTCACTTCGTCGGATTGGAAAAGGAATACTGCCAGATCGAGAAGCTGGCCAATCTTGACGCGATCCCGATGGCTCACGGGTTCTGGGTTTCCTGCTTTCCCGTGAAAATCGAGAAAGCCAGCGCGGGCTGGTGCCGGGCGGTGGCGATGGTGCCGAAGGCGCAGGCTTGATACCTGAGTTAGTAGATGGCGCGATCAAGCTTTGAGGACAAAGTGGATGCGATTGGCGAGAGTTTTGGTAAGTTGTGGCTTCCCCGCAGACTCCTCCTTCACGTATCCTCCCTTCGATCCATGAATCCGTTTTCGAGACGAATTCGACTGAATCTTTATTCTCTTCTTCCCTTCGTTTTCCTCGCTACCATCCTTTCGGTGCAGGTCATTCCGCTTGACGCCTTGTCGGCGATCGATAGCGGGTTGGAGTCCCAGGTTGAAAGCTATATCAAGGGATTACGAGCCAAGGGCCTGATCCGCGGAGACGAGCGCACCGCGTGGCTGGTTTACGACATCACCTCGGAGTCGAAGCTGGTCAGCATCAACGAGGATTTGTCGCTTCAGGCTGCCAGCATGGTGAAGCCGTTTCTCGCGCTGGCATTTTTCCACCAGGTCGAGGCGGGAAACATCATCTATGGCCCCGAAAGCCGGAAGCACATGGAGTCGATGATTCAGAAGAGCAGCAACACCGCGACCAACTGGATCATGAGACAGATCGGCGGACCGGCCACGACGGAAGCCTTGCTGAAAAAGAACTATCCCTGGCTGACGCGTCACCTGACCCTCGTCGAATACATTCCCGACAACGGCCGAACCTACCTGAACAAGAGCGCGGCGGGTGACTACGGGCGATTCCTGGTTCAGCTCTGGAGGCATCAGTTGCCGCATTCGGAAGAGATCCTGCGGGTCATGAATCTGCCCGGTCCGGACCGTCTCTATACCGAGGCCCGCCGGGTGCCGCAGGGGACCAAGGTATTCAACAAGACCGGCAGCACGGCGATGTGCTGTGGCGACATGGGCATCCTCGTGGCGAAGGGAACCGACGGCCATACCTACCCCTACATCCTAGTCGGCATCATCGAGAGCGGGCATCGGAACAACTCCTACGGCCCTTGGATTTCCAAGCGCGCCGACGTCATCCGCGAGGTCTCCAACATCGTTTACCTCGGGATGAAGCAGCGACATCCACTTTAGCCGAACGGAGGGGCGACACTCTTGTCGACCTCGAATGCCGTTGTCGATTTTCTCCGAGAGTGGCGGCAATGCCAATCCGGCGTATTTTCCCGGGATGCCCGCATCTCCGTCGTCCCAGCCGCCGGCCACCACCACTCGCAAAACCGAATTGCTCGCTCCGGCGGGCAATTGGGAGTGCGCGCGTGCCGCCGTGGCCAACGGAGCCGACGCGATCTACTTCGGGCTGCCGCGATTCAATGCCCGCATCCGGGCGGACAATTTCTCGGAGAAAGATCTGCCGGAGCTGATGGATTACCTGCATCGCCACGGCGTTCGCGGGTTGGTGACGTTCAACGTGCTCATTTTCTCCGGAGAACTGGAAACCGCTCGCGAACAGCTGCTACGGATCAACGAAGCGGGCGTCGACGCCATCATCGTCCAGGATCTCGGGCTGGCGATGATGGCGCGGGCCCTGGTGCCGGATCTGAATCTCCAAGCCTCGACCCAGATGACGATCACGTCGCCCGAGGCGCTCGCGTTTGTCGATCGGCACCTGTCACTGGATAGGGCGGTGATCGCTCGGGAGAACTCGCTCAAGGAAATTCGCCTGTTTCACGCTGATGAAGCGGATGCGGTTCCGTTGGAAACCTTCGTTCATGGCGCTCTCTGCGTCGCTTATTCGGGACAGTGCCTGACCAGCGAATCGTTGGGCCAACGTAGCGCCAATCGCGGCGAATGTGCCCAAGCCTGCCGCATGACCTATGACCTCGTCGTCGATGGTGAGGACGTCGATCTCGGGGATCAGCGCTATTTGCTCTCGCCGCAGGATCTCGCCGGGGTCG
>JAGRPB010000223.1 GCA_020439945.1 Verrucomicrobiia bacterium | reverse complement strand
CGACAAACGATCAAAGAAACGTGGAATCTTCTGGGCGAGCAGGCGACCGGGCGAACCATCGCACTTCAGTTGGACGTGCCACCGGACTCGGTCGTGGAGACCGACCCGAGGCTGCTTCGCATCATCTTTTCCAATCTCGTTTCCAACGCCATCGCCCACGCGCCCGAAGGCGATTCGCTGACGATTCGTGAGGATCGCTCGAATGGTCTGGTCCTCTCATTTTCCAATCCGGCCCCCTGGCTGGACTCCTCGGACCTGCCACTGCTTTTCGAGCGGCTGTGGCGACATGACCAGGCGCGCACGGACTCGAGTCACACCGGCCTGGGTCTCTCCATCGCCCGGATTTGCGCCGAACGGATGGGCGGAGGACTCGACGCCGAACTCGATGCCCAAAAGAATCTGGTTTTCCACCTTCGCTTCGCGATAGGGTGAACGGCGTCATCTTTCCATCAGCTTGAGTGCCCCATACTCTTTACCATTCAAACGATTCTGGGATCATGAAATCCGCCCGGCTCCCGGTCATCTTCGCGATCACGTTCGCGACATGGTCGGATTGCGTCCTCATGGCGGAGGATGAAGAGGCCCTTCTCGAATCGGAATCGAGCAACGCCAATCGCTCGGGCCTGAGCCTCGAAACGATTGCCGAGTTTCGTCGCCTCGATCTCGACGGTGGCGGAGATCTGGATCCCGCCGAATTCCAGAGAAGTAAGATCGTCTCGATGGCTACCACCGGCGGTAACCCGGCCGAATCCGCCGCCTTGTTTGCCAGCATGGATAGCGACGACAGTGGCGGTATCGGGCTTTTCGAGTTCGCCCAGTCCCAACATAATCGAAACGCCGGCATCCTGACCGGTGTGGCAGCCCGGGACTATCATGAGATCGATACCGATCTCGACGGTTTGATCGAGTTGGAGGAATTTTCAAAATTCGAGAGCCGCGCCCTCGAATCGAACACGGTCGCCAAACGCGAAGCGCTCTTTCACAAAATCGATCTGAATCAGAGCAAGATCGTGGGACCCTTCGAATACATGCAGAGCCGATCCGACGGCGAGGCACTCAGCCTGCCCGAAGAAACCGCGACCGATTTTGCCAATCTGGACCGGAACGACAATGGCACGCTCGATCCGGAGGAATACGCCCAATCGACGGATGTCGAGAAGTCCGAAATACCCGCCAAATTCGCCAGGATCGATTTCAACGGGAACGGGGAAATCTCGCCGCATGAGTTCGCGAAATCGAAAGCCCCCCGACGGCGACATCACGATCCGTCCGATGAAAAAATCGCCGCCGATTTTCAAGACATGGACCGAAACCGGGACAATACCCTGAGTCACCGCGAGTTCTCACGGGGATTCTTCTCGCGATCGTTTCTCAAGGAAAGGGA
Source organism: Verrucomicrobiia bacterium (assembly GCA_020439945.1). GTDB lineage: Bacteria > Verrucomicrobiota > Verrucomicrobiia > Verrucomicrobiales > DEV007 > JAEUHH01. The sequence continues at coordinate 5,718 of JAGRPB010000223.1, read as the reverse complement.
CAAGGTGGACGCGGAGTTTTCCCGGCGCGACACCGACACCGACGGAGAACTGACGCTCGACGAATACGCCGCCGGGCGATTGAATTACTGGGACAGTCGACGCGGTCGATGACGGGTCGATTTTTTCGCGGGAGCGGCGTCCTCATTCTCCTGTCATGTTGCCCTACTTATCATCGGGATCATGGCGGGCCGACCTCTCAGTTTTTTCTCCTCTTTTCCAATCATCCTCGCGTTCGCCCTCGCCGGCATGCTCGCGGCGCAGGAGATTCCCAAGGAGCTGATCATCACCACGACGCGTCCTGCCACCTCGAAAAACATTTCCCATGACGGCTACTCCGGCCTGACGGTCCGCGACAAGGAAATGGCCTTCTCGATGATGAAGCTTCGCCAGCAAAATGCACCCCGCGTCGGCGAGTTGGCGCCGAATTTCAAATTGTTCTCTCTCGATCGGAATCGGGAGGTGGAGCTTACCGAACTCTACCGGGAGAAACCGGTCGTGCTTCTTTTCAGCAGTTGGGGATGCGACATCTTCCGCGAGTCGGTCGGAGGACTCACCGATCTCCAGGTGCGCTATGGCGACCGCGTCAATTTCGTCATGATCTATACCCGCGAGGCGCATCCCCTCAATGGATGGGCCGGGGAACTCGGTCGCGTTTCCGATCCAAAAACGAACGAGCAAAGACGCGAAGTGGCCCGACGATTTCAGGCTCAGATGCGATTGCCCTACGAAGTCTTGGTCGACGACATTGAAGACCCGGCGATGACCCAGTGGGCCGGATGGCCGGTCCGGGTTTTCATGGTGGGAAAGACCGGGCATCTCGTCTATTCCGGCGCCCTGGGGCCGTGGGGCTATCGGCCCTACAAGGGATTTGTCCACGGAAGAGGCGATCGCATCGGTTGGGATCTCGAATTCAGCGACGGCTCGCTGGAGGATTTTCTCGAGCGATCCTTCCCGGAGACGAAACCGTAGACCGAACCGGCATTATCGCCGAAGCAGCGCACTCAGGAGCTCCCTGACCGCAGCGTGCTCGGCGGAATCGGCAAGATTGTTCATCTCCCGCGGATCATTCTGCTGATCGTAAAGTTCCTTTCCCTTCTCCCCGCTCTCGCCCCACTCGACATAACGCCAGCATTTCGTTCGTACCGCCCGTCCGGGCACCTCGCGAAAATGCACCTGCGAAAATGCCGGCCGATTCCACGTCGCCTCCGGGTTTTCCAGCAACGGACGCAGGCTGACTCCAGCCAGGTTTTCGGGCGGAGCCAAACCGGCGAGGTCGGCCACAGTCGGATAAATGTCGACAAATTCGACCGGGCTGGGACAGACGCCGCCTTGAGTCTCAACACCTGTTCCCGCAAGGATCAGCGGCGCCCGCATCGATTCCTCGTAGAGGCTGTTCTTTCGCCAGAGTCCGTGTTCCCCAAGGTGATAGCCGTGATCGCCCCAGAGAACGACGATCGTGTTCTCCCGCAATCCCAAGCGATCCAGCGCGACCAAAAGTCTGCCGATCTGAGCATCGACAAAGGTGACGCATGCCTCGTAGGCGAGAATGCATTCGCGAGCCTGTTCCTCAGTCGTGCCAAAATTCGGCCACACCGGGGTCGAAGCGAGAGCAGATTCGGGAACTCTTTCCCGATAGCCGCCGGGAACCACAGGTAGGAGCGTTTCCGTAAAATCATATCGCTCGAAGTAAGCCTTCGGCGCGATGGAGGGAAGGTGCGGCCGGTAGAATCCCGCTGCGATGAAAAAGGGGCGATCGCGATTTTCTTCCAGCAACCGAATGGCCGCGTCCGCCACTTTTCCATCCGTCTGCTCGGCGTCTTCACCATCTGCTTTCAGATAGGCCATCTGATCCGGCAGCGGAAGAAAGGGGGTATAACTGGTGAGTAAACCCTCTTCATCCTTGTCCCGGCCACGTGGATTGATGACTTCATCCCAGGAAGCCGGATCATCCGCGCCGCTCGTCCCAATGTCGGTCGGCACGGCCTGGTGAAAAATCTTCCCGACTCTCGCGACGTGGTAGCCGTTCTTTCGGAACAGTTGCGGCAGTGTAACCACATCGGGCAGAAAATCTCGGAAGTGATAGCGATTGTGCAGGACTCTCGTGGTGTCCGGACGCAGGCCCGTCAGAACCGAGGCCCGGCTGGGACCGCAGGACGGATACTGGCAGTAGGCACGATCGAAACGCACGCCTCGGGCGGCCAGCGCATCGATTTTCGGTGACTCCATGTGCTCCACGCCATAGCAATGAAGACGCGTATTGAGATCGTCGACCGCGATGAACAGGACGTTGGGCTTTCCGGCTGCCACGGAAAGATGACCGGAGCTCCAACTGAAGATGAAAACGAAAACGACAAGGCCGAAACGCATGAATCCATTTCTAGCAATCACCCCCGATCCTGTCGACCTCCGGTGGCGCACTGGCTTTGTCGCGTATTCCTGGAGTTTTGCCTCGGCCGAAGGTTTCTGCTGAGATGCCGAGTATGAGACGCCTCTGGTTCACCTTGGTTCCCACTTTTCTATCCGTGGCCATCTCCACGGCTCAGGAAAAAAGCGATGCCCCTCCCCCTTGGCCGATCCTGACTCCATCGGAAAACGACGAACCTTTGCCCGGCACAGAGAAACTGACGCTCGAAGGCGATCTGAGTCATCAGCTTGTCGAGGCGAACGATGCCTTTCTCGATGCCCAAATCGCCGCCGCCCGCGAAAGCCGCCAGGCCAAGTGGAAGTCCGGAAGCTACGACGCCGACCAACGCCGCGAAGAAATGGCGACGATGCTCGGCCTCGATCGTGATTCGCGAATCGACGACACGCGTTTCGAATTCTACAGCATCCAGAAAGCCCAACTCGCCGTCGCCGAAGGGCTGTCCATTTACACCGTTCGTTGGCAGGCAATCGATGGCGTGAATGGCGAGGGGCTGCTGCTGGAACCGGAAGGCAAAAAGAATCCGACGTCGGTTGACGTCATCGCCATTCCCGATGCCAATCAGACGCCTGAAGAACTCGCCGGCCTGGCGCCGAACATTCCCAGCGAAACCTCTCCTTTCGCCCTGCTGCTCGCTCAATCGGGTTGTCGCGTTCTGGTCCCCTCGCTGACCAATCGCGAGGAAAACCAATACCGAATGACAAATCGCGAGTGGCTTCACCGTCCCGCTTTTGAACTCGGACGGCACCTGCTCGGCTACGAACTCCACCAGGTCCTCGCCGGCGTCGATGCACTGAAGAATACCGCAACAAAGGAGCGTCCACTCGGCGTCGTCGGCTTCGGCGAAGGCGGCCTGCTTTCGCTCTACGCCGGAGCACTTGATCCGCGAATCCAGTCCGTTGCTGTCAGCGGCTATTTCGGACCTCGGGAAGGTCTTTGGCTGGAACCTGCGGAGCACAACATTTTCGGTCTCCTGGAAACCTTTGGCGACGCTGAGATCGCCAGCTTGGTGGCGCCACGCGCGCTGGTCATCGAATCGGGTGTGTATCCCGATTTCGTCTTTCGACCCGACAAAAATGGCGCGCCGGAAATCATCGAAGAGCGCCCCGAGAAAGCCGGAAAGCCGGGGCGATTCATGATGCCTTCTCCGCAGGGAGTGGCTTCGGAAACGAATCGACTCCGCGAAATCGCAGGCGCGGACTGGCAGCCGATGGCGGTCACGGCGAATCACGCGATGAACGGTGAAACCCTGGCTGCTTTTGCCGACGGATTGGGATTGGAAACCTTCGATCCGGCACGCAAACCGATCGCCTTCAAAAAGGTTTATCCCGATCCGGAAGGGCACGATCACATCGCCGAACGACACGCCCGCCAGATGACCGCGATCGAGCGACACACGCAGCGAGCCCTGATCCAATCGCGACAGGATCGGCAGGAGTATTTCAAGGAGCTGAAGACGGACACGCTCGAGGATTTCAAAAAGACAATTGAACTCTATCGCGACCGGTTCCGGACTAACGTGATCGGCGAGTTCGATCTTGAGCGAATCGCGGCCAATCCCCGCACCCGACGCTACGAGGAAGGCCCGAAAACGGTAAGTTACGAAGTCGTCCTGGATGTTTTCGACGGGGTCATCGCCTACGGGATTCTCACTCTACCGAAGGACCTCGACCTTACCTCGGGAGAAAAGCGTCCGGTCGTCGTCTGCCAGCACGGCCTGGAAGGCACGCCCCAGGACGTCATCGGCGAACCCAAATTCAAAGCCTACGCCGCCTTTGCCACTCGACTGGCGGAACGCGGATTCATCACGTTTGCGCCGCAAAATGGCTACCGCTATTTCGATCTTTTCCGTCTCCAGCAATTCAAGTCACAGTCAATTGGGAAAACATTGTTTTCACTGATCGTGCCTCAGCATCTCCAGATCACCGATTGGCTGGCGAAGCTTCCTTTCGTCGATGCCGATCGCATCGCGTTCTACGGACTCAGCTACGGAGGCAAATCTGCCATGCGCATCCCGCCACTGGTGGATCGCTACTGCCTCTCGATCTGTGCTGGCGATTTCAATGAGTGGGTCTGGAAGAACGCCGCGACCGATCCCAAGTCGCTTCGCTACAGCTACGCCAACAAGGGCGAATACGAAATCTTCGAGTGGAATCTCGGCGGCACCTTCAACTACGCCGAGATGGCGGCACTGATCTGCCCGCGTCCCTTCATGGTCGAGCGCGGTCACTTTGACGGCGTCGCTCCCGACGAGGCCGTCGCCTATGAATTCGCCAAGGTCCGCAATCTCTACCAGGCGCAACTTGGGCTGGATGAACTTTGCGAAATCGAATGGTTCCCCGGTCCGCACAAGATCAATGGCGTGGGGACGTATGCGTTTTTGGAGAAGCATCTCGGCATGACGAAATGAATTCGACTGAAGTCGAATCTTCGTAGAGTCGACTTCAGTCGATTCCCGAACCGGCCAATGATCCCCGACTACCCAATCCACTTTCACCCCTTCGATCACCAGTCCTGGCTCCATCGCTATCGCACGAATCTCCCTCACTGGCGTCAGCCGAATGCTACCTACTTTGTCACGTTTCGTTTGGCCGACTCGATCCCGCGATCAGTGTTTCAGCAGTGGGAAAAGGAAAAACTCGAGTGGCTGGCAGAGAGAGGTCTCTCCCTTTCTATGGCGCCGTTCCCTTCCAATCTGCCCGCAAAATTTCGGAAGGAATTTGAAAGAGAGTTCAATCGAAAGCTGCATTCATTCTTGGATGGAGGTCGTGGAACCTGCGTCCTTCGGATACCCGAAGCGAGGGAACACCTTGAAGACGGCTTTCGCTCCTCAGCCAGCACGGTCGGCAGTTATGTGATCATGCCCAATCACGTTCACTGCCTCATTACACCACGCGAAACCGATACGCTTCAAAAAACCCTGCAGCTTTTAAAGGGTGGAACCGCCCGTCGGATCAATAAAGCGTTGGGCCGCACAGGCAAACTTTGGCAACGCGACTCATTCGACCACATCGTCCGCACCTTTGATCATCTGGAACGCTACCAGAAATACAATCGGAAGAATCCAGAAATGGCCCGATTGGATGAGACGGAATACTCCCTTCACATCGCTCAATACACCTCTCACTCATGAACCGCTGCTCGGGATGATTCGACTGAAGTCGAATCTACGTAGAATCGACTTCAGTCAATTTCTCCAAACGCTCACTATTCCTCATACACCGGCGGTTTCCGAAGCGCCTTGTATTCTGGCCACTCGATTCGCTGGCCTTCGTAGCGGGGGAATTCCCATACC
>JAGRPB010000222.1 GCA_020439945.1 Verrucomicrobiia bacterium | reverse complement strand
CTGGGAAACCTGTGCCTGGTTGACCAGAACTACGAAGCAGACCTGGAAGAACCGCGTTAATCATGCCACGGAAAATCAGCCGCATTGCCCCGGACTGGTGGGATTACACCACCCTCGACAACGCACTGATCAACGACGCCGCGAAGTTGACGGAAAAGGATCTCGGGCAGCTCTCGCGGGAAGGTTTCCAGGTTCGGTTTTATGACACGCTGGAGGACTTCTATCTCGCCGAGGCGCTCGAATACATCGCCGCCTGGCGCCAGGCGACGGCGGACACCCCGGTGGGAATCTGCGGACCGATCGGACCGACTGAGCAGCTGCCGCTGGTGGCGCGACTGGTGAACGAACTCGGGCTCAGCCTGGCGAATGCCCATTTCTGGGGCATGGATGAATGGGTTGGCGAGGACGGCAAGGAAGTTTCGATGGAGCATCCGCTCAGTTTCGAAAAGGCGGATCGCGAGATGTGTTTCGATCGCATCAACCCGGAGTTGGCGATTCCCGAAGCGAACCTGCATTTCCCGAAGGCGGACGTGAGCGAATACGTGGCCAGTTGGGACGGCGTGCGCTGCGCGGTCATGCAGGGGGGGCAGGGCGACATCAAGCACTGGGCGTTCAATGACCCGCTCAAGCGGGAAGGCGCCTACGCGGACGAACCGCCGAGTCCGGAGGAATACCGGAAACTCGGCACGCGGGTGGTCGAACTGCATCCGGTGACGCTGGCTCAGAACGCTCGAACCTCCGGCGGTGGAAACATCACCATGGTGCCGCCCCGGGCCGTGACCGTGGGTCCAGTGGAAACCTGGAAGGCGGAGAAAGTCAGCATCTGGCAGGCGGGAACGCACGACAATCCCCTGGGACAGCGGTTGACCGCCTTGATGATTTCCAAGGGGCTCGCCGATTCTTCCGTGCCCATGTCCCTGCTGGCGGACCACCCCAATGTGCAGTTCAACTATTTCCGCGGCGGTTTGGGAAGCTGCGATGTTGAAATGCACTAGACCCTTTGCCAAAATCAATTGCCGGAAAAGTCATGAGTCGCGAACACCACGCTCGATCCGAGGATTCCGATGCGGCGAAACGCATTTTTGGTCAGATGCGAGTCGGCAAACCCGCTGTGGCGATGCTGAGCACTGTTTCGCCGGAGGGACGACCTCACGCCACGTGGATGTTCGCCTCCCGCTCGAAGGATCCCGGAATCGAGATTCTCACCATCACTTCACCGGACAGCGACAAGGTGAAGAACGTCCGGGTGAATTCCAAGGTGGAATGGCTCCTGACCAGCCAGGACCGGATGGAGAATCTCTACCTGGAAGGCGAGGCCGAGATGGTGGATGACGTGGCGGAAATCAAGCGGCTCTGGGAAATGATCGAGGGAAAGGAGCGGGCGTTTTTCATGCGCTACTACAACAGCGGCATGGGATTCGCGATCATCCGCACCCGTGTGAACAGCGCTGTCTACGCCGTCCCGGAAGAGTATCGCAAGGTTCGCTACGCGATCGAGGAGTTGGCGTGATTTCCGCGCGGTTTGTGGTCGTCGAGGCGTGGTTTGAGCGAATCGGTTCCTTGCGATCAAGATGACGTTGCGGTGCTGCCGTTGCTCTGGGACAATTTCACTTTGCCGCATTTCGTGAGAAGTTAATCAAGCCCCCGCGCATGCCCCATTCCGATCACCCCGACCATCGTGAAACCCCGGACGAGACTCGTTCGGGCGATCCGGTATTTCTCTCGGGATCGGACGCTGAACGCTGGGTCGATCACGTGATCCACGCGAATCAGGGCAATGAACAGAGCGACGGCAATCGGAAGCGTGGGCCGATGCGGATGTTTCGGTGGATCCGGCGCCTCGTGTTGCTGACAGTCTTCCTTTTCGTGATGCTCATCGCGGCCGTCGTCGCGGCGGCTTATCTTTCCCGTCATTGGTTGCGCGGGGAAGTGGAGCGACGATTGATGGCGGAGTTGGCGCGCCAGAATATTCACCTCGCCTACGAATCGGCGGAGTACCATTTTACGCGCGGACTCCTGCTGAAGGAGGTCACCCTCTACGAATCGCAGGCGCGCCAGAAGCGTCTCGTGACCTGCTCCGAGCTCGGGTTCACCTTCGATATCGTCGATTTTGCCCAGCAGGAGTTTACCGGGGAAGTCGCCACTTCTTTCACCACCTGGAATGCCGAGGTGGTGTGTTACGTGGAAGGGGAGTCCGTGGCGACGATTCACGACCTGAAGTGCGAGATTCGGGGCAGCGAGGAATCGGTCACCGTGGACCGTTTTCGCGGACGGATCGGCGATCTCGACTTCGACTTCGACGGAGAGATTCGTTCCAGTCGGGAGCAACGACGGCATCGGCGGGACCGCGCGCTGGAAGGGGGCGGGAAAGACAAGGGCGGAAAAACGCGCAAGGTGGCCGACTTTGCCTTTTTCCAGGATCTGATGCCCTGGCTCGATGTGAAGAGCGCCGAGGCCGGTTACCGGCCGCAGATTCGTGCCAGTTTCGTGGTCGATCATGAGGCCGAACATCCCGTCACCGTGGATGGCACATTCTCGGGCAATCGATTCACCTGGCGGGAGATTCCCTTTGATGCCGCGACCATCGACTTCGCCTTCGCCGAGGGCGATCACCGCCTGTTGTTGCCGCACTTCTATTTGATCTATGAGGAGGGGCTGATGTCGGGTTCGGCGACCTGGGATTCGGCCACCGATTTGGTGGAGGTGGCGCGGTTTCAGTCTTCGGCCAATGTGATGGGGCTGTTGAGGCGTATCAATCCCTCCGTGGCGCCGATCGCGGCCATGATCCAGCAGGACGAACCTCCGATCCTGAACGCCTCGGGACTGCTGAATCTCAAGGATTTCTGGCAGAGCGATCTCAAACTCGACTATCGGCATGCCAGTGGCGTGACCTTGCTGCTGGACCATGGCGATCTCCAATTGGAGGGTATCGAGGGCCACGTGAAAATCGGAAACGGCGGGCTGGTGGCGGAGTCACTCCGGCTTTCGGCGCTGGGCGGACGTTTCGAGGCGGCCGGAAGCGCCGAGCTTTCCGAGGCGTCGCCGCTCTACGCCGGCGATTTGAAGGTCACCGGTCTGCCCCTGCAATCAATCGTCGACTATTTCGGTGGTGCCAAAGAGCTACCCGGAATCCTCACTCTGAATTTTTCCGGCAGGGGCGGGGTTCAGATGGCCACATTGAACGGGGAGGGGAACGTGCGGGTCGATTCCGCCGAGCTCTATCAGGTGCCCGTTATCGGTCCGGTGCAGAACCTGATGGGGTCCGTGGTGCCGGTCTTCGGTGACAGGGAGAAACGCAGCGAGTTGACCGGCACATTCAGCATCGACGAGGGCGTGCTGAAATCGGACGATCTCCAGGTCCGCTCCGATGGAACCCGGGTGAAGGTCGCGGGTGAGCTGGACCTGTCGAACTGGCAGACTCAATTCGAAGCGGAAGGCAACCTGGTGGGGGCCCTGGGACTGGTCACCGGGCTCGTTTCCAAGGCGATGGTGGTGCAGGGAAGCGGTCGCGTGGACAACCTCGATCTGCGAATGAAAAACGTGCCGGCCGAATTCGCTTCCGAGACCGTCAAAGGGCTCTTCGGCATGGCCGGGCACGGCGTCAATGCGGTCACCGATACGGTCGGAACCGGATTGGAAGGGGCCCAGCAGGTGGCGGGAGGTGCGCTCAAAGTCACCGGAGCGGTGTTGGAAGGCGGTGCCGAGGCGGTGAAAAATGTCGGTCAGAAAACCGTCGGTGGGGGCGTTCGGGTCATGGGCGACGGAGCCACCATGATCGGCGAAACCGGAAAGCGGGGCATCGAGGGCGGTGCGCGCATGGTGGGGGAGGGAGCCCGGAAACTGGGCGAAGGTTTGCTCCGCATCATCCCCGGCGGACAGAAGAAGGAAGACGAAAAAAAAGTGGGTCCGCCCTCGCCGGAGGAACTGGTAGAGAAACCCCGCCCGACAACATCAGCGCCGGTCATCTCCGATTGAAGGTTGGTCGTTTCAGCGGAACGTCGTCCCTTTGATGGCCACCTGTTCCGGAGGCGGTTTCAGCTTTCCGTAGACAGTGATCGCCAGCCTCGAGGAAACATAACAGGCCGCGAAAAATCCCACGATCGCGAGGATCGTGATCCAGCGGGGCACGCGGCGCTCGCCGGTGAGTTCCGGTCGGGTTCCCAGGTAGATCAAAGCCGCGGCAAGAGCGGGTAGCCCCAGCACCGTCAATGCTTGTGCGATGGTGATGAGGGTGACGGTGCTCTCCTTACCCCAGACCACCGAGGCAATCGCGACGGCCATACCGACCAGCAGGGCCACGGTCGTGAGATGGAGCGGCCAGCGCTGGGTGAGACGACTGCCCTTTCCGAGGCTGTCCGAAAGGACCGTGCCGCCGATCATCGCATTGACCAGAAACGAGGAAAAAGCTCCGGCGAAAATCCCGACACAGAAGATGATCTTCGCCCAGGATCCGAAAAGCGGCTCCAACTGGAGCGCGATGTCGCCCACGCTCGCGAGCTCGACCGAAGCCGGTCGGCCGAAGAAGACGCGCATGGAAGTCAGGAGAATGATCGCGGTGACAAATCCTAGGACCGAGATGCTGACGACAGAGTCGACCACGCCACGTCGCACTTCGCTCAGTCCCCACCCCTTTTCCTTCACCAGATAGGCCTGATAAAAGGCGCCGCCAACGGAGAAGGTGGTGCCGATCATGCCGAGCAGGGGAATCAGATCGGGTTTCTCCGAGGGAGGAACAACCTCGAAACCGCGAGGTCGAAGCCAGGCAACGGCGAAGTTGATGAGAAAAGCGCCTACCATCATGGCAATCAACAACTTCATGAGCTTTTCCACCGACTTGTATAGATCGCGAAATCCGTAGAGACAGCCAATGACGAACAGATTGGTGATTACGAGTATCGCGACTTTGAGGACGGAACTCTTGATGGCGAAGATCGGCTCAATTCCGGCAATCACCGCAAGGTTGTTGCTGGATTGGAAAAGGGCGACCAGACCGAAAAGGATGAGCCCGATCAGGACGGCGACCGGGCGTCCGAGGCGGGAGGCGAGTTCGTCACAGGGACTGCCGTCGTAGACCGCTCCCAAGCGGGCCGCCAGCGCGACCATGCCGATCATCATCAGGGCCGCGAAGGCGATCACCGGAACGCCCGCCCAGCCGAAAGTGGCGCCGACTTTCGAACTGGTGAGAATGCTGCCGGGGCCGAGAACGACGGCGGCGACAATGATGGCGGGTCCGATGGATCTTAGGAGGTTTTTCACGGGAAAAAGGGATTCAAGAGGGTTGAGTCTCCGACCAAACAGGGTCAAGCCGGAATCGGCAAACCGATGGCGGTGCGCGGGTTGCGGGAGAGAACGGTTTCGATCTCGGTCTCGTCAAATCCAAGCGATTCGGCAAGGTGACGGCGAATACCCGGCAGGGTGATCGTCGATCCGGCGAGATTCGGAGATCCGGGACGACGGGCGACACCGTTCTCATCGATTTCCACCGGGGCACCGGAAAGTTCGTAGCGCCCCGGTCCGAGCTTCGCCGCCGAAATGGCGTCGGTGACCATGAAGGCGCGTTCGATTCCGGAAATGGCGAGGTAGTTTTTCAACGCGAAAAACGGAACATGGGCGCCGTCGGGGATGTAGCCGATCCAGAGGCGGTCGGAGAGCGACAAGGCGCGTTGGATGAAGTTGTCGTGCCGGGGCAGTTCCACCGGACATCCGTTACCCAGGTGAGTGACCATGCTCAGTCCCGCATCAATCGCGCCGCGTAGTTGATCGAATGAGGGATCGCAGTGGCCGGCGGAAACCGTGATGCCTTCGCCGACGAGAAAGTCCGTGGTCGCGAAACCCGGATCGTTTTCCGGAGCCAGGGTGACGATTCTCGTCAAGCCATGCGCCGCCTCTAGGAGTCGCTTCGCGTCATCGACATTGGCCGGCTTGACGCATTCCGGCGGGTGGGCCCCGATGTAGCCGGGGGCGGCATTGAGAAAGGGCCCCTCGATGTGGAAACCGAGAATCACTTCCCGGATGATCGGATCCGCTTCGCGAAAGGCCACCAGCTTTTCGAGTTTCCTGGAAAGACCTTCGATCGTGTCCGTGATGACCGTGGCCAGGATGCCGCCGACGCCATCACCGGCCAATTCAGCGCAGGCGTGCTGGCATTGTTCCAACGTGAGATCGTGAGAACAGAAGTCTGCGCCTGCGTAGCCGTTGACCTGAAGATCGATCGGTAACATGAAGTGCCGAAGACTAGAGATGCTCACGATCATTGCCAAGTGGCAAGGCGGCGCGTTTGCGGCATGGAGTTTCCGCCTTGCACAAACGGACGCCTTCGTTAACCTCGCGTCCGATGTCTCAGGAACTCAATTTCAAGCAGGAACTGGTCGGGTGTTTCGGGTATCCCGTGGCCGAGAATCCCACGCAGGCCATGATCGAGCCGGCGTTTCGGGCGCTCGGGCTGGATTGGCGCTACCTGACGCTGGAGGTGAAGCCGGGGAACCTGCCGGCGGCGGTGGCGGGCGCGCGTGCCTTCGGGTTTCAGGGATTCAACTGCACGATTCCCCACAAGGTGGCGGTGATCGAGCACCTGGACGGCCTGGGCGAATCGGCCGCGCTGATGGGGGCGGTCAATTGCGTGGTGAACCGGGAAGGAAAACTCATCGGCGAGAACACCGACGGAAAAGGCTTCGTTTCCTCCTTCCGGGAATTGGCGGATCCGAAGGGGCAATCGATGCTGCTTCTCGGCGCCGGTGGAGCGGCCCGAGCGATCGGGGTCGAGATGGCGTTGGCCGGAGTTCGTCGCATCACGGTGGCGAATCGAAGCGAAGAGCGGGGCCGGGAATTGGAAACCTTGTTGAGAGGTCCGGTGAATGAAGCGATCGGAGGCGGTCTGGAAGTCGAATTTCAACCGTGGACGAGCGATCTCGCGGTCCCCGACGGCACTGGCATTGTCGTCAATGCGACATCGATCGGACTTTTCCCCGATGTGGATGCCCGAGTCGCTCTCGATGTTGAGACGCTGACGTCCGACATGGTGGTGGCCGATGTCATTCCGAATCCACCGAAAACGCGGCTGGTCCTGGACGCGACCGAGCGTAGTTGCCAGGTTATCGACGGCCTCGGAATGC
>JAGRPB010000221.1 GCA_020439945.1 Verrucomicrobiia bacterium | reverse complement strand
GTCTTCGATGATGTCGGTTTCGACGCGGAGATTCTTGATAATGAACTCCTGCCGATCCGGCGTGTTCTTGCCCATGTAGAAGGTCAGCAGTTCTTCGATCTGCTTCGGCTTGGGTGGCATCTCGACGGGATCGAGACGAATGTCAGGACCGATGAATTTCTTGAACTCGTCGAGATCGATTTCGCCAAGGCCTTTGAATCGGGTGATCTCCGGATTCGGCTTTAGCTCCTCCAACGACTCACGACGTTCATCCTCGGTGTAGCAATAGCGCGTCTTCTTCTTGTTCCGCACCCGGAAGAGCGGCGTCTGCAGGATGTAGACGTGTCCCTCGCGAATGAGATCCGGGAAGAACTGGATGAAGAAGGTGATCAACAGCAGCCGGATGTGCATGCCGTCGACGTCGGCATCGGTGGCGATCACGACCTTGTTGTAGCGGAGATTGTCGAGACCGTCCTCGATATCGAGCGCCGCCTGGAGCAGGTTGAACTCCTCGTTCTGATAAACCACTTTCCGCGACATCCCGAAGGTGTTGAGCGGCTTACCACGCAGGGAAAACACCGCCTGGGTATCGACGTCGCGCGCCCGGGTGATGGTTCCGCTGGCCGAGTCGCCCTCGGTCAGGAAGAGCATGGTGTCATCCGCCTGCTTGTGCTTGGTGTTGTAGTGCACCCGGCAGTCGCGGAGCTTTTTGTTGTGCACCTTCGTCTGCTTGGCGCGCTCGCGGGCCAGCTTCTTGATGCCCTTGAGTTCCTTCCGCTCTTTCTCGGAGCGCATGATTTTCTCCTGCATCGTGCCGGCAGCCTCGCGATTGCGGTGCAGCCAGTTGTCGAGATGACGACCGAGGAAGTTGCCGACAAACGTGCGGACGGTCTCTCCGTTCGGCGCCATCTGGGTGGAGCCCAGCTTGGTCTTCGTCTGCGACTCGAAGACCGGTTCCTCCACTTTCACGCTGACCGCGGCCACGATCCCGGAGCGGATGTCGGTGGCTTCGAACTGCTTCTTGAAGTGGGTGCGGACGGTGTTGACGATCGCTTCGCGGAAGGCGGCCAGGTGGGTGCCACCCATGGTGGTGTTCTGGCCGTTGACGAAGCTGTAGTATTCCTCGCCGCTCTGCTCGGTATGCGTGAACGCCACCTCGATGTCGTGATCGACGAGGTGGATGATGGGATAGAGCGGTTTTTCACCGCCCTCGAGATTCTCGTTCAGCAGATCGAGGAGCCCGTCCTTGGATTTGAACTTCTTGCCGTTGAAATCAAGCGTAAGCCCCGTGTTCAGGTAGGCGTAGTTGCGGAGCATCTGCTCGATGAATTCCGTCTTCCACTGGTATTCGCCGAAGATTTCCTCGTCCGGCTCGAAGGTGACCACGGTGCCTGCCGGCTCGTCGCTGGCGTGTGGCTTCTTCATTTCCTCCGCCACATGCCCCTGGGCAAACTCGATGGCCTTGGTCTTCTTTTCGCGGAAAGCCTGAATCTCGAAGAAACTGGAAAGGAAATTCGCCGCCTTGATGCCGACGCCGTTGAGGCCGACCGATTTCTTGAAGGCGTCGCTATCATACTTGGCCCCGGTATTGATGATGGAGGCGCAATCCATCAGCTTCCCGAGCGGAATGCCGCGTCCGTAGTCGCGCACCCGCATCCGCCGCTCATCGAGTTCGATTTCGATGACCTTGCCGTGCCCCATCACGAATTCATCGATGGCGTTGTCGATGACTTCCTTGAGCAGAATGTAGATCCCGTCATCTGACGAGGTGCCGTCGCCCAATTTTCCAATGTACATCCCCGGTCTCAACCGGATGTGCTCGCGTGGCTCCAGGGAACGGATGTGATCTTCGGTATAATCGGCGGCCATTTCGAGGTGCTCGGATGATCGTTTGAACAAGAAACTCTATTTATTTCGGAAATCTAAAATAATTTCAAGAGATCAATTCGTTTTCGATAAAATCGAGCGCTTTTCCATAACTACAGTTGCTGAAGAAGTGTTCGAGCCGCGGCGGAAGGCGCCCTTTCAGCGCTTCATGCTGGGCCATGATCGATTCGGACACCGTTTTGAGCCCCTCCAAGTGACCGGCCGGATCCCGGTCCCGCCATTCGGTATCTCTGATGATTTCGACGCGTCGGCGCAAGAGACCGGCCAGGGTTTCGAGTTCGTCGTGGGTGAGTGGTTCGCGATTCATGAAAAATGAGGCTTCCCGACAACCTAAAAGGAGCGCGCGCCACGCGCAATGTTGAGTGCCTCCACCGAAAACCGGCTGGCACCCATCGGCGGCTGCGTGTATCAAAGCACGATGCACGTGCATGAGCTCTTCACTGCCTGGGACTGGCTGGTCGTCGCCGCCTACCTCGCGTTCACGACCTGGATTGGCCACCTCATGCGGGGCAAGCAGGCGACGATTCGGGATTTCTTTCTCGGCGGACGATCGCTCCCCTGGTTGGCGGTTTGCGGTTCGATCATCGCCACCGAGATCAGTGCCCTGACGTTCATCGGCGTCCCGGCGAACGTGTTTTCGGATCACGGCGACTTCCGCTACATCCAGTGGGCATTCGGTTCCATCATCGCGCGCGTCATCGTCGGCGTGTTTTTCGTGCGCCTCTATTATCAGCGAGAAATCTACAGCCCCTACGACTACATCGGGAACTCGCTGGGCTCTCACGCCAAGTCGGCCACTACCATTCTCTTCTGGCTTGGCGCAATCCTGGGTCAAAGCGTCCGCGTGTTGGTCACCGCCATTATTCTCAAGGCCGCGACAGGCTTGCCGGTGGAGGCGTGCATCGGGATCGTCGGCGTTTTCGCGATTCTCTGGACCCTGATGGGCGGAATGCGGACCGTCATCTGGACGGATGTCGTCCAGTTCTTCATTTTCTTTGTCGGGGGCCTCGTCTGCCTGTTCCTGATCATTCAGAGCGTCGGCGGTTGGGGCGAATACACCGCCATCGCCGGAGAGGCCGGCAAATTCCGCTGGCTCGATACCACGCTCAGCGCCACGGAATCCTACACTCTCTGGATCGGCATTCTGGCGATGCCATTCCAAAATGTGACCGCCTTCGGCCTCGACCAGTTGATGGCGCAACGGATGTTCTGCTGCCGCGACGCCGGCGATGCACGAAAGGCGATCATCGCGAGCAGCGCCTCGCAGATCATCACCCTGATCATGCTGGCGATCGGCGCGGGCCTGTATGTCTACTACCGCCAGCATCCGTTGACGGAAGAGGAAGCAGGACTCATCGCCGAAGAACGCAACACCGTCTTCCCCATCTGGATCATCACCAATCTCCCGCCCGGCGTCAGCGGCCTGATCCTCGCGGGCGCCTTCGCCGCCGCGATTTCCAGTCTCGATTCGGTCCTCGCCGCCCTGGCCCAGACATCGCTCTCGCTTTTTTCCAAAAGAGCTGCCAGCGGCGACGACGATTCATCCCTCGTTGGCACGTCGCGCCTCGTGGTCTGCGGGTGGGGTATCGGACTCACCTTTTTCACCTGGTTGCTCTACCAAGTCAGCCAGAATGAGGATCTCATCAGCCTCGCCTTCGGGATGCTGTCCTACACCTACGGCCCCTTGCTGGGCATCTTCCTGCTCGCGGCAGTCTTCAGGAAGAGCAGCACCCTGGGATTGACGATTGGCATCAGCCTGTCGGTTCTGTTCACTCTCTGGCTGCAACCCCAGGGGATCGCACTCCTGAAGGTCATCACCCCATTGACCGATCAGCAGATCGACCGAATCCAACCGGATATTCATTGGGCCTGGATGTTCCCCATCTCCTGCCTGTTGACGGTGATCTGCGGGTTGATCTTCGGAAAACCAAAGCCGTCAGACAAGACGTCTGGATAGGCACAGCAGAGAGAAAAAACCGCCGCCGAATTCAAGTTTCGTACCAGACCGAACGACTAAATAATTTCACAGATTCGTTGGTAATTTTTTATGGTTTTTTCGGCTTTTCCGCCCTGATGGCAGGAATCGTCCCCTTTCGAAAACGCTTCAAAAAAAATAAGCCGCTAGCCAAAACTTTTGATTGAGGCGCCCCGCGTTTTCTCGTAAGACAGTTTCCACCGCAGCAGGGCACCAGGAAGCACCCGGAAAGCGGATCACATCTCTCCAAGCGTGTCCCCCTTCCGCTTGAGATAAGGTCCCTTCCTCAGCCGCTCGAAAAACCGAGCGACACTCTTCCTAGGGGACCTTTTGCGCCCTGGAAACAGGGTTTTTCTCATAACTCGCTGATATCTAACAGGTAATATTCATACCCCATCCAGCCAACCTGCCAACGTCAGCCCCTCAACACGACAACCGCCAGCACCCCCGCAGCCGAGAAATGCAACCACAACTCAAGAATGACCGCCACCCCTCCCGAAAACCCAACGCTCTCGAAACTCTTTGGAACCGAATCAGCGAGGAATTGGTAGAACGCCTCGGCCAAGCAGAATTTGATCGCTGGTTCTCCCCTGTGAAATTGGTTAGGATCGACACCGATTCTCTCTGTTTTTCCGTCCCCAATCCCATCTACTCCCTGTGGATCGAGGAAAATTACCTAACGGAATTTCAGGACATCGTTGCCAAGAACCTGCCGACCCATCCGCCTATCCGGTTTGAGGTCGCCATCACCCCCGAACCGATCCCGGTGGAACGCGGGGATCACCCGAATGATTCCGTCGAAACGCTGAAACTCTCCGCCGATATCGTCCAATTTCCCGAACCGCCTCTTCGATCCGATCTCTCCGATGACGCCGATTCATCCCTCTCTGAGCCCGCGCGGATGGCCGATTCCAGCCACGACAGCGAGAGCGTCAGAAAGTGGAAGTCCGCCGGAAAAGTGGCCGGTCTGAATCCCGTCTATCAGTTCGACAACTTCGTGGTTGGCACCGCGAACCGCCTCGCCTGCGCCGCGGCGAAAGCGGTCGCGGAAAAACCCGGCCGCACCTATCACCCACTTTTCATTCACTCGGCGTCCGGCCTCGGCAAGACGCACCTGCTGCATGCGATCGGATGGGACGCCCTCCGTCGCCGACCCAAGTCAAAGGTCGTCTACATTTCCGCCGAACGTTTCGCCAACGAATACATCGAGGCCATTCAGAAACACGACCTGGTCGCCTTCCGGAAGCGCTATCGACAGGCCGATGTCCTGCTGATCGACGACATCCAGTTTCTCTCGGGCAAGGAAGGGATGCAGGAGGAGTTTTTCCACACCTTCAACAGCCTGACCGATCGCCACAAACAGATCGTGCTTGCGAGCGATCGTCCCGCCACCGAGATTCGGGAAATCGAAGACCGGCTCGTTTCGCGTTTCCAATGGGGAATGACCGCAGAAATCGTGGCGCCGACCATGGAGACTCGCATCGCCATTCTTCGTCGGAAACGTGAGGAACGCAGCGCCAAGGTCGCCGATTGGATCATCGACTACATCGCCAATCACGTGACCAGCAATGTGAGAGCCATGGAAGGCGCCCTCATCCGCGCCGCCACGCTCACCTCGATCAACATTGACGATCCGGGACAGATCGACGAGCCCACTCTGGCGAATCTGCTATCCCAGTTTACCGATGCCGAAACCGCCCGCCAGGTCAGCGTCCACGAAATCCAGGAACTGGTGGCCGAGTATTTCGAACTTTCCGTCCGCGACATCACCGGACGCCGGCGGACCAGCCGCCTCGTGGAAGCACGGCATGTGGCCATGGCACTGACCCGCGAACGGACCGACCTCTCGCTGACCGAAATCGGCAAGGAGTTCGGCGGTCGCGATCATGGGACCATCATCAATGCCTGCAAACGCGTGAACGCCAAGATCGAATCCAGCGCCCAGATGAAACGTTCCGTGGAATACCTGCGCCGGACCCTCCTGGCGGGACCGAGCACGCGCCGCTCTCGGAGCGGATATCGATCACGCGATCGGGAGGATTGAGAATCGGTTTTTCCGTTCCGCCTCACGTGGAACCTGTCGGTGAACTGGAACCATTGAAATTCCGGGGATTTTTACATTAGACAGGCCCTGCAATTGCGTTCAATATTCACCCGATTCCGCCCCGGTTTCGGCGCGCTTGCGCCTATCCAAATCACCAGACCGCGGATCTCATTGGCATCATGAAATTTCAGATCGAAAGGGATGCGTTTCTCGAAGCGCTGCAGCAAGTTCAACATGTGGTCAGCACGCGCACGACCCTGCCCATTCTTTCCAATGTCCTGATTGAAGCCGATGGCGACACCTTGAAACTGACCACCACCGACCTCGACGTCGGCATCAGCGGCCAGGTAAAGGCTCAGATCGATCGCGGTGGCGCGACGACCCTGCCGGCCCGGCGACTGGTGATGATCATCCGCGAACTGTCCAGCCCCGATGTCAGCGTGGAAGTCGACGGCGACAACGTCGCCTCCGTTCGCAGCGGTCCGAGTTTCTTCAAGATTCTCGGCTTGGATCAGGAGGAATTTCCCCCGCTTCCCTCCTTCGACGAGGCCCGGGAGTTCGTGATCGAGCAATCGAAACTGAAAGATGCGCTGAAGAAAACGGCCTACGCCATATCCACCGACGAGACCCGCTACGTGCTCAACGGAATTTTCTGCTCGTTCAAGGACAACTCGCTCACCCTCGTGGCCACCGACGGACGCCGACTCGCCATGGTCGAGCAAGAGGTTGAATTTCCCAAGAGCAACGAGATCGACGTCATCGTCCCGACCAAGGCCATCAACGAACTCCAGCGCCTGCTCGAAGACGAAGGTGAAGTTCGTGTCCGCATTTCCGACAGTCAGGTTTCCTTCGAGCTGAATGACAGCATTCTGGTCAGCAAGCTGATCGAGGGAAACTATCCGAACTTTCGCCAGGTCATCCCCGGTGAAGCCAAGCAGCGTATCACCCTGGAGCGCGAAGTCCTCCACAACGCGGTGAAGCGTGTCGCCCTGCTCACCTCGGACAAGTCGAATTCCATCAAGCTGTCATTCGAGCAGGATGAGCTGCACATTTCCGCGAATTCTCCCGAAATCGGGGAGGCGCTGGAAACGCTGCACATCAATTACAAGGGACCGGACATGGCAATCGCCTTCAATCCCGAGTTCCTCATGGCTCCGTTGCGCAATCTCGATCAGGACGAAATCTTCATGGACCTGATCGATGAAATGAGCCCCGGTGTGATCAAGATCGACGAGCCGTTCATTTACGTGCTCATGCCGATGCGCGTGACGCAGTGAGGCAGTCGATTGATTGAAAGAGGATCTCCGCCTGAGACACTAAATCCTCAACTCAACAGGGTTGAACGAGGCG
>JAGRPB010000220.1 GCA_020439945.1 Verrucomicrobiia bacterium | reverse complement strand
CACCGTCAAGCAAACGGCGTCCCAGGCGCTGCTGAGTTGGCGCACCTTCAACGTCGGCAAGAACACGACGCTGCGTTTCGATCAGACCGCCGGTGAAGCGAATGCCAACAAGTGGATCGCCTTCAACAAGGTCAACGATCCCAGCGGCGTGCCCAGCCAGATTCTCGGTTCCATCCTCGCGGATGGCCAAGTCTATATCATCAATCGCAACGGCATCATCTTCGGCGGCGCCAGCCAGGTGAATGTCGGCACGCTGGTGGCCTCTTCTCTGCCCATCAATGACAACCTGATCAACAACGGCCTACTCAACAATCCGGACGCCCAATTCCTCTTTTCCGGTATCGCCATTCCCGCCGGCGCCAATGGCACGCCCGCCTTCACTCCGGAGGCGCCGCCGACACAGACCAATCGCTATGGCGATGTCATCGTCCAACCGGGCGCTAGACTCGTCAGCCCGACCAACGATGCCAAGGTCGGTGGACGCATCATGTTGGTGGGACCGAACGTGAAGAACTCCGGAACGATTCTTACTCCGGATGGTCAGACAATTCTCGCCGCCGGGCTCCAGGTCGGGATCGATGCCCACTCCACCGACGATCCCAGCCTTCGCGGTCTCGACGTCTTCATCGGTGCGGTTCAGGAATCGGGAGTCGCCCGCTACGCCGGCTCGGTCACCAACCGCGGACTGATCGAGGCGCTTCGCGGGAACATCACCATGGCCGGCGCGGAAGTGAATCAATTTGGCGGACTCGATTCGTCGACCACCGTTTCGCTGAACGGCCGGATCGATCTGATCGCGTCCTACAACGCGGTTTCGAACACCGCCTACGACGCTACGAACCCGAGTCTCGGGCGACCTTTCCTCAATCAGGATACCGGCACGGTCCGATTCGGCGCCGGCAGCGTCACCCGCGTGTTGCCCGAATACGGAAGCACCGAAACCGTGATCGGAGCCCGCCTGGCGTTGAACTCGCAGATCAACGCGACCGGGCGCGCCATTCACTTGGGACCCAACGCCACCATCCAGGCGCAGAGCGGAGACATCACCCTGCGAGCCGGAGAATGGCAGTATCTCGGAGGCTCGCTGCCGTCTTCGAGATTCACTCGCTCGGCGGGCCAGGTCTATCTCGATCGCGATTCATTGATCGACGTGGCCGGCACGCCCGACGTCCCGATCTCGCTGCTCCAGAACATCCTGACGCTCGAATTGCGGGGCGCGGAATTCGCCAACTCTCCCCTGCAACGCGACGGTTTCCTCCGTGGCAACTCCATCACCGTCGATATCCGCAACAAGGGGTTCTACAACGGTCTCGCCTGGGTAGGCACGCCGCTCGCCGATGCGACGGGATTTGCCGCCCTGATTCAGCGGACCATCGAGGAGTTCACCACCCCCGGCGGCACGGTAACCATCAGCGCGGGGAACTCGATGGTGATGCAGCCGGGTTCGGAAATCGATGTGTCCGGCGGCTACATCAATTATCAGGGTGCGATGGTGAAGACGACCCGGTTACTTTACCAGGGCAGGCTTTTCGACATCAAGGACGCGACACCTGACAGGGTCTATGACGCGATCTATGAGGGTACGGTCACGGTCGCCAGCCCTCGCTGGGGCGTGTCCAGGACCTACAATCAACCCCTGGCTCTCACGGGAGAACATTGGGAGGACAGCTACATCCACGGCGCCGCCGGCGGAAGCATCGACATCACCGCTCCCGCCATGGCGCTCGACGGCGAGCTGAGCGGCCAAACCATCAACGGACCGCGCCAGCGGGAGGAACGCACTCCCTACAGTTCGCTTCGCCTCGCTTTCCTGGGACAGGATGTGAGCTACCCGTCTTTCCCCAGTTTCTCGCCCACGCCGCCGATCGTCGAATTCACCAATTCTCCCTCCCAGCGGGCAGCGGCGGCATTCGGGCTCGATGCCTCCGGAAATCCCCTGCCACTCCGAGCCGACCGGCTCGCCAAGGTCGAACTCTCTCCGGATCTGCTGACGGTAAGTGGTTTCGGTTCGATCACGATCGAGAATCCCGACGGCGAAATCAGGATTCCCGGCAGCGTGACCTTGGAAACTCAGCCGGGTGGCGAGCTGGTGATGCAGGGCTCGAACATCACCGTGGCCGGTTCCCTGATTGCTCCCGGCGGCAACATCGACCTGAGCGCCTACAATCTTTCGCTCGACACGCTGAACGCGCTCAACAACGCCTCGTCGCCGATCTTGCCCGATCCCGCAATCGGTCGTGGGCGCCTGACTCTTGAGCCCGGCGCCTACCTCAGCACGGCCGGGCTGGTCGTCGATGAGCGGGCCAGTTCACCGGAACTCTTGCCGGTGGTGATCGGGGGCGGGTCGATCTCGCTGGCCGGTTTCGACACCACGATCAGTCGGGACACCTTCCTCGATGTCTCCGGCGGCGCCCGCATGAATCCGGTGGGCAAAGTGACCTATGGCGATGGCGGCAGTCTCTCGATCGCGGGTGGCCGGGATCTCAATCTCACCGACGTGATCGGTGGATCGCTGAATCTGGAAGGCGGCACCATGCAGGGATACTCCGGCGCGACCGGCGGATCGCTCAGCCTGACGGCGCCCGCTTTCGTGGTGGGTGGCAAATCGGGCGACCCGCGCGTCATTTCGATCGATCCCGAGTTTTTCAGCACCGGCGGCTTCGCCAGTTTCTCCCTCACCGGCATCGGCATTCCGGGTGAGAATGGCGCGCCTTCGATTCCCGGCGTCCGCATCGCTTCCGGCACTCACCTCCGCCCGATCGTCGACGGGTGGCTCGCCATTCCGCATACCGAATGGGGCAAGGGCCTGACGCTTCAACCGTTCACCCGGCCGGAAGGATTGCGAAGCCCGGCTCATCTCGCCTTCAACGCCACCGGCGCCTCCGATCCCTACACCAACATTCCCATCGTCGTGGGCGATGTCGTGATGGAACGAAATACCTCCATCGAGACCGACGGTCTCGGCAGCGTCGCCTTCTCCGGGCAGACGGTGACCGTCGAAGGTTCGGTGATCGCTCCCGGGGGCAGCATCACGATCGAGGGCGCCGACACCTATCCCGGCTCCGAATTCGAACCCGGCATCGCCCGGACCACCGTCTACATCGGGCGCGACGCCTACCTCTCGGCGGCCGGAAAACCGGTGGTCTATGTCGATGGCCGCGGCCGGCGGATCGGCTCCATCCTGCCCGGTGGATCGATTTCGGTGTTCGGCAACATCGTGGCCGAAAGCGGCGCGAGGTTTGACGTTTCCGGAAGCACCGGCGTGCTGGATCTGCCTCCCGGGTTTCTCGCCGTCGACGCCGAACCGATCCAGGGGCTTCGCGGAACACAGTGGGTACCGGTGCGCTTTGACAGCAACGGTGGCAGCATCTCCATCGAAGGCTCCGAGTTTCTCTATACCGACGCGACCTTCGTCGGTCGCCCCGGCGGACCGTCGGCGATCGGAGGAACCCTCTCGGTCAGGTCTGGCATGCTGACCACGCCCGGTCAACCCTACACCTCGGCGGATCCCAACCTCGTCGTGAAACAGTCCGGCGCCACGTTGCCGGTTTCTCCTTTCCCGCGCGGAGTCGGGAAACAAGTGCGCGACGCCAGCGGCACCGCGCTGCCCGGTCTCGGAAACATCGCGGTCTCCAGTTTCGCCGGTGGCGGATTCAACTCGCTCGAACTGGGCGGCAATGTTCAGTTTTCCGGACCGGTCAATATCAACATGCCGGGTAGCCTCCGCGTGGCCGATGGCGGGGTGATCTACGCGGACGACGCCGTTTTCCTGAGCGCGACCTACGTGGCTCTGGGACAGGATTTTCGCCCGCCCGCCCTCGACGGCGACCAGATCTCGCTCTTCACCAGCACGGATGCGTCCGGTATCACTACTCCGTTTTACAATTTCGCGCCGACCTGGGGACGCGGCAGCCTGACGGTACACGCCGACCTGATCGATATCGGCACCCTGTCACTTCAGGGAATCGGGAACGCCAACTTCCGCGCTCCGAACGGAGACATTCGCGGCAACGGCACGCTCAACATCGCGGGGAACCTGACATTGCAAGCCGGACAGATCTACCCGACGACGCTGACGGATTTCAACATTTACGCCTACGACTACGACCCCGGAACGGGCACCCGCCCCGGTTCGGTCAATATCGTCGGCGGAGCCTACCGGCCCATGCCGATTTCGGGCGGCGGCACGCTCTCGATCTACGCCACGAACATCACCCAGGGAGGCACGCTCCGGGCGCCGATCGGCGTGATCAACCTCGGTTACAACGGCGTCGGCGACGCACCGGTCGATCCCATCGCCGGAAGCACCCTCGCGGTTCCGGTCACCGACAAACTCGTTCTCACCTCCGGAAGCACCACTTCTGTCTCGGCAGTGGACCCGCGAACCGGCGAGGGCCTCCTGATTCCATTCGGTATCAGTATCGACGGCAATTCGTGGATCGATCCCGCCGGCAACGACATCACCATCGCCGGTCTCCCGACCAAGGCAATCAACCTGCGCGGCACCAGCGTGACCACGCAGGCAGGTTCGACCATCGATATTCGTGGCGGCGGCGACCTCTACGCCTACCAATGGATCCAGGGGAACGGCGGAACCCGCG
Organism: Verrucomicrobiia bacterium; assembly: GCA_020439945.1. GTDB lineage: Bacteria > Verrucomicrobiota > Verrucomicrobiia > Verrucomicrobiales > DEV007 > JAEUHH01. The sequence goes on along the minus strand of JAGRPB010000220.1, from coordinate 2,653 downwards.
ACATTCTCGCCAACTCGACCAGCTTTGCCGTTATCCCAGGCTACGGATTCAACTACGCTCCCTACGGGCCCTTCAATACCAGCTCGCTCGCGATCGAACTCCAGGGCGCTCGCGGTTACGTGAACGACAACCTGCAGGTCGGCGACCGCGTCACTCTCGGCTCCAGCCCGGGTCTCCCCGCCGGAACCTACACCCTGCTGCCCGCCCGCTATGCCCTGCTTCCCGGCGCCTTTCTCGTGACGCCCGCCGACGCGACCCCTCAGGCGGGCGATCCGATCGGAACGTTTGTCATGCCGGACGGATCGAGCCTCGTCTCGGGTTACCTGTCCAACGACCTCGACTCCAGCCGGCGCGGACGCACCTCGATGATGCGTCTCGAAGTCGCCTCGGCCGCGGTGATGCGGCAACGCGCGGAATACCAGGACCTGTATGCCAACACCTTCCTCCGCGATGCGGCGATCGAGCGCGATTTCACCCCGCCACGCCTGCCCATCGATTCAGGCTATCTGTCCTTCTCCGCGCTCGCGGCGATGAACCTCCAGGGTTCCGTTTCCTCTGTCCCGCCTGATGGCGGACGCGGCGCGCTGATCGACATCAGTAGTCCGGTCGACATCATCATCAATCGCACGGGCACAGGAGGCGGCGCCGGGAACCTGGTCCTGAACGCTTCGCAGTTGAACGGCTTCAACGCGGAGAGCCTGCTGATCGGTGGCCTTCGCAAGTTCGACTCCACCGGAGCCACGGTGACGGTTCGCACGAGCAACATCACCGTCGATAATCCAGGGGTTCCCCTGGTCGGCTCGGACATCATTCTCGCCGCCACCGGCAGCATCGAACTGACCGACGGATCTTCCCTTCGTGGCACGGGCAACGTTTCGGATCTCGATGCGCTGTTCATCGGCGACGACGCCGTTCCCGGCAGCGGCGATGGTGTGCTGGTGCGGGTGAGCGGCAACACCAACGCCCCGGTGTTCCGCGATGGCGTGAGCAACTCGACCGTTCCCTCGCTTACCATCGGCGCCAACGCCTCGCTCGGCGGTGGAAGCCTGACCCTGGATTCGACTTACGCGACCGACCTCGATCCCACCGCGCGACTGACGGCGCGAAATGTGACGCTCAACAGCGGCCAGATCAGCATCCAACTCGACAATCCCGGCGCGCTGAATCCGACCGACGGGCTGGTGCTTTCCGGAACAGCGCTTGAATCGCTCCAGCAAACCGCCCGCATCATTACGCTCGGAAGCTATTCCACCCTCGACCTCTACGGGAATGGTTCGGTGGGCAGCTCCTCGCTCGCCCGCCTCTCCCTGCAGGCCGGATCAATTCGCGGATTCAACACCGGCGGAGGCACCGTCGCTTTCAACGCCAGCCATCTCCTGATCGGCAATGCCAAGGACGCGCCCTTCTCCGCACTGCCGGTCGGACCGCTCGACGGCACGCTGGCATTCAATGCCGGTCAGATTTCTCTCCAGGAAAACGACGTGCATGTCGAACGCTTCGACACCGTGGAGATGAACGCCCAGAATCGATTGATCACCAACGGCACCGGGTCGTTCCAGACCACCGGTTCGATCGAAATCACCACACCGCTGATTACCGGAGCCGGCGCCTCAAACTACCTGGTTGCGGCGGATGGCGATCTCACCCTGAGCCGGCCCGCCGGAGGCGGTGTGGGAAGTGGCGCGGGCGGTCTCGGCGCCACCCTCGCCCTCCAGGGGAATTCAGTTTCGGCGAACACCAACATTCTCGCTCCGAGCGGGCAGATCACGGTCGAAGCCACCGGAGGCGATCTGCTGGTGGGCAATCTAGCCCCGACCCGGATCGATACCGGTGGCACGGCGCGGAACTTCATCGACCTGATTCGCTACACCAACGGCGGCACGGTGAACCTGATTTCGCAAACGGGTGGCGTCACCATTGCCGCGGACGGATCGATCGACGTTTCCGCGCCGAACGGCGGGGGCAACGCGGGCACCCTCAACGTCAGCGCTCCCAATGGCGTGTTCACCCTCGATGGCAGCATCCAGGGAACCGCGGGAGGCACCCATCGAACCGGATCGTTCTCCCTGGACGCGGGCAGCATTGTCGCCAACGACCTGACCGCCACCGACGCCCAGCTCAACGCCGGTGGATTCAACGAACTCCGTGACTACCGGATCCGATCGGGCGATCTCACCATCGGCGGCACCGCCACCGCCCGCACCTACCGGGTGGCGGCCGATGCGGGATCGATCGCCGTCACCGGCACCATCGATGCCTCGGGTCGGACCGGAGGAGAAATCGATCTCATGGCGGCCGGGGACCTGACGGTTCAATCCGGTTCCACCCTCGATGCCAGCGGCCAGCAATTCTCGTCGGCCGGAAAAGGCGGGGCGATCACCCTCGAAGCGGGCGCGCCTGTGAACGGTTCCTTCGATCCCGGCGCGATGCTGGATCTGCAGAGCGGTTCAACGATCGACCTGTCCGTGGCCAGCGCCCAGGTCGACAGCGAGTCCCGCGGCCAATTCACCGGAACGCTGCACCTTCGCGCGCCGCAGAATGCCGCCCACACCGATGTCCAGGTCGCCGCGATTGGTTCCACGATCACCGATCCCTCGAGCATCCTGGTTGAAGGGTATCGACTCTACGACCTGACAGGGTCGGGTGTCCTCGA
>JAGRPB010000219.1 GCA_020439945.1 Verrucomicrobiia bacterium | reverse complement strand
CGCAGGACTTCGTTGCCGACGGAATACGGCAGGTTGCCGATCAGTTTTACCGGTCCCTCGATGAAAAGCGGCCGGACATCGTAGGCGACGGCGTCGCCGTGGATGACCTCGACGGAATCATCGTCGACAAAGCGCTCTTTCAGCAAGGCCGCCAGTTTGGCGTCTTTTTCCACGAGCACCAGCCTGCGGCATTTCCCGGCCAAATGACGCGTGAGAGCGCCGGCGCCGGGCCCCACCTCGACGACGACATCCTCCGGCGTGATTTCCGCCTGCTCGACGATCCAACGGGCGATGTTGTCGTCGATGAGGAAACACTGGCCCAGCTTCTTGTTGGGACGAATACCATGCTCGGCGAAGAGCTGCTGGAGATCGGTGAGGCGCACTCTTTGCGATTGATAAGTGGAAAGTGAACAGTGAGTAGAGGGAGGGGCTACAGGACGGCGAGGAGTTGAGCCACGTGTTCCGTGGGCTTCACCTTGGGGAATACGGCGGCGATCTTGCCTTTTTCGTCGATCACGAAGGTGGTCCGCTCGGTGCCCCAGTATTTGCGACCATACATCGATTTCTCCACCCAGACACCGTAGGCTTCGACGATGGCTTTGTCCTCGTCGCTGATGAGCGGAAATGGCAGGCCGTATTTGTCGATGAATTTACGGTGCTTCTTCACCGGGTCGATGCTGACGCCGAAGATGGCAGCCCTCTTTCCGATCTCGGTCCAGGCATCGCGCAGTTCACAGGCCTGCTTGGTGCACCCGGGCGTGTCGTCCTTGGGATAGAAATAGAGCACAACTTTTCGGCCCTTCAGGTCCGCGAGGGAAATCGTGTCGCCATCTTCGTAGTCTCCCCCGGCAACGGTCGCGGTGAATGCCGGGGCCTTGTCGCCCGATTGTGGTTGATCTGCCATAGCGAAACACCGTTACGCCTGCCCCGTTGCTTTCGCCACTCGCCATGCTATTGATTTTCAGGAAAAGAATTCCTTCACTGTGACCACCGCCAACAAGATCACCGTCGTCAGGCTCCTGCTGATCCCGGTGTTTGTCACGATGGCAGCCTACTACTCCAAAAGCATTGCGGATGGCGCGGAGGCGGTCGGCTATCGCATCGGCGCGCTGGCGGTCTTTGCCGTCGCATCCCTGAGTGACGCCATCGACGGCTACATCGCCCGGCATTTCAACCAACAGACCCCCTTTGGTCAGGCACTTGACCCGGTCGCGGACAAGTTGTTGCTCCTCTCCGGGGTGATCATCCTCAGTGTGACCCAGTGGCATGTGGGACTGCCGATCTGGTTCGCGGTCCTGGTGATCGCCCGCGATGTCATCATCATCACGGGCGTGCTCATCATCAAGCACGTGGCCGGCAAGGTGGAAATGGGTCCGCTCTGGACCAGCAAGGTCTGCACCTTTCTCCAGTTGAGCTGCGTCGTCTGGATCCTGCTCGATTTCTGGTCGAAGGAAGCGCGACCTCTGGGACTCGATGTCCTGATTTTCTCGGCGGCGGGATTCACCTTTGTTTCAGGAATCCAGTACATCCTCGAGGGAATACGTCAGTTGAAAGAGAGCGGCCACACTCACCCCCCAGCCTCTCCGACCCTGCATGGCTAGTGTTTACCGGCGCTCTCAGCATTGTCATTTCCGAGAGTTCGATTCGATTTTACCTACCGTTCTCGGGTTCTCATGCTCTGTTAAGTTGGGAACCTGCCGGATCATGATCGATTCATCATCATCGCGCCGTTCGATACTCGCCTTTCTCTTCTTCTTCACCCTCAGCGCGATCCTCGTCACCTCAAATGAGGCCGAGGAATCGGGAGAACCGCTCGAAATCCGGGCATTGACGGAGGAACGGGACCAATTCCTCTTGGGGAAGGTCGACGAACTCGCCAAAAAATACGCCGGCGGTCTCGAAAAATACCGGTTGGCGTGGACGGAACAGAATCGTCTCGATGACGCGCTCAAGGCGATGGAAATGAAGGAACAGCTTCTGGACAGAAAAACTTTCGACGAGCTTTCCGCAGAGGACCGAGCCTCGCTTCGCGGCGAACTGCGGAGGGTCCTTGACGCCTGGGATCAGGCAATCACGCAGTTTAACGACGAAGCGAACTCGCTCCTGAAACAACGACTGCAGGATTTGCGCGAGGGCGCCATCAAGAATGGGAATCTTCCGCTGGTAAAAGGGGTGGACCAGGCGTTGAACGACTTGGAGAAGCCCATTGCGACACTCGGAGCCGACGATGCAAAAGACGCCGAAATGGAGGACGATTCACTGCCCAAGACTTGGAGTTGGGGTTCGGGCGGCACTCTGCAGTTGCTACGCAACGGAACGGCAATTCACTCCCGCTGGGGCGGCAACAATGGTCACTGGAAATGGACCCGCAGAGGCAGTCGTCTCGATCTTTTCCATCCCGACGGGAGCGTGATGAAAGTCGAATTGAATCGGGATGGAACCGGAACGGTAACGTCCAGGATCGGCGCCACCACCACGATCACACCACTGAACGAGGATCAGGATCCTCCCAGGTAGACCTCATTCTTCCCAGTTCTGGCCGGAGTATATTTCGACTCCAATCTCGCGGAAGGCAGGAAAAGTGGGTGATGGCGCCTGGTTTCCGATCTAGGATTCGGAATTGCGGAGTTCCGCTGCGCTCCATGGCCGATACCACTACCATCTCCACTCCCGTTGCCAATCTTCCCCGCGTCGCCATCGTGGGGCGTCCCAACGTGGGCAAGTCGGCGATTTTCAATCGGCTTGTCGGGCGGCCCATCGCCATTGTTCACGATCAACCCGGCGTCACTCGCGACCGCATTGCGGCCGAGTGCCGCCGGAGAGGAAGACCAGCTTACGAACTCACCGATACAGGCGGGATCGGAGCGACCCTGGACGACGGCTTTGCGGCCCAGGTCCGAGCCGAAGCGGATATCGCGATCGACACGGCTGACGTGATCCTGTTCGCGGTGGATGCCCGTGATGGCATCACGACGATCGATGAGGATCTCGCCCAAGTCCTGCGCCGAAGCGACCGGCCCGTGCTCCTGATCGCGAACAAGATCGACACGGCGCGATCCGATCCTCACGCGGCCGAATTCTCGTCATTCGGATTCGGCGATCCGATTCCCTTGAGTGCCGCTCACGGAAGAAACTTCGACCTGCTGGAAGAGCGACTCGACGCGGCGTTGAAACCACTGGGCGGCCCAATTGGCGACGAAAGTCGCGACAACGATCCCGACGAACTTCGCGGAGGCCCCTGTCGGATCGCCATCGTGGGTCGACCGAATGTCGGGAAATCCTCCCTGGTCAACGCCATCCTCAACGACGAACGAACCATCGTCAGCGAAGTGGCGGGAACCACTCGCGATGCCGTGGATATCCCCTATTCGCGAAATGACCGGGACTATGTCTTGATCGACACCGCAGGCCTGCGTCGCCGCCAGCAGATGGATACCTCCGTGGAAGTTTTCAGCGCCATGCGCACGGAGCGAAGCATCCGACGGGCCGATATCTGCCTGCTGGTGATCGATGCGTCCTCCGGCGTGGTATCCGGGGATCGCCGCATCGCTCGCACGGTATTGGACGCGAACAAGCCCTGCATCATCCTGCTCAACAAATTCGACCTCTATCATCCGGATGCGCCCTATCGCGACCGGATCGAGCAATTTCGGGAGGAAACCGGAGACGACCTCTTCTTTCTTCCCTATGCTCCGCGTGTCGCGGTTTCCGCCAAGGATCGCCAGCATCTCGGCAAAATCTTCAAATCGATCGAAGCCGTTCGACTCGGCGCCCAGAATCCGATACCAACGGGCATCCTGAACCGGCTGCTCCGCGAGGCCATCGAAAGAAACCCGCCTCCCATGAAGGGTGGAAAGCGCCTCAAACTCCTTTACGCGACCCAGAAGCGGGAAGACCGTCCTCAGGCCATTCCGGTCCCGGAGTACCTGTTGTTCGTGAATTACGCGAATCTGTTGACCCGAACCTATGAGCGATTCCTCGAAGCCCAAATTCGGGAATCGTATCCGATGACGGGCCTTCCTTTCGTCTTCAACGTAAAGTCGCGGCGGAAGCCCGAGGATAGAAACGCGAGGAAATAAACGCCATGTCGGACGGCATCGAGGTTCCCGAGACGATCACCTGCGTTGACTGCGGAGAGACCGCGCACCGCCTCACGCCGCCACCAGAGGACGGTTGGGAGGTCGGCGATTTCGTGGCCTACCGTTGCTCGGGATGCCGCGACCGCTGGGATCTGGTGGTTTCCGATCCCGAGTCGGGTGGCGGTGCAGACACGGAGAGCGACTTCGATTTACGCCGATGGCTGGCGGAACGCGATCGCCCCAATAAAGGCGAGGACTAAAAAGTGGAACGCGACAGGCGGCCCACGCCTGACAAAAGCGGGCGGATTCGTAGCGGTCCAAAAACCGTTTCCGGTCTTCCCGGTCAGATCCCCTTGTAGCGAACCTTTTGCCCCTTGGAATTCACGGGACGATCGTCGGTGCGTTCGACCGGCAATTCCATGGGGTCTTCCATCGGCTCGGGGCGGGAAGGACCGCGGCGGCGATCTTCCGCTTCGTTGACGCGAAGATTGCGCCCGCCGACTTCCCGACCATCGAGAGCTTCGATAGCGGCTTCACCGGTTGATCGATCGGCGACGGTGACAAACGCGAATCCACGCGGCTTGCCGGTCTCGCGGTCCATGGGCATGAACACATCGACGATGGGTTCGAATTCGGTGAGAGCTTCGCGAAGCTCTGCTTCAGACAGGTCGTAGGACAGGTTTCCGATATATAACTTCATTCTACTGTTTTTCTCCTTGGCTTTTCCGCCGGCCAATTCACCGGCCATTGCGCTTCAGCCGGATTCTCCAATCAAGAAGAGAAAAAAGTTCCAACAAACGAACAATACCCGTCGGGGCGAAAAAGTAATTCCCCTTCACCCTCAAGGAAGTTCGTGTAATAGCCAAGCCCTTTTTCGGGGAATTGCCCGAAATCGCCTACAGGTCACGATTTCCTTTTCGCAAACGTTGATTCCCTTGACGACCGTCACCGCCCATTTCCGTATTAACGCTCCTTACGAAAAAAACCGCCCCAACCTACAGGTTGAGACGGTTTTCCAGTTAACCTTGGAAGCTGAGATGATTTCGTTGAAAATCAAAGGCCAATCGTACCGAACAGATTATTGCTGCTGTAGTGGCCTTGGCCTTCGAACGGTTGGTACTGCCAATAGATCCCGTGCAGACTGCCGATGAAATGGTAGCTGCTGGCATCTTTTTCTCGATCTTCGTCTTGTTCCGCTTCGTCGGTCTCATCAACCGGGAATCCGAGCAATTCAGCGAGAGATTCCAGAGCTTCACTTTCGTATTGAAGACCGACCCCGGGTTCACCCTCATCCTCACCGAGCAAGCGGGCAATCAGACCGATTCCTTCCAGGTAGTTCTCGTAGTCGCCGTTGAGCCAACTGTCGTCGCGATCGTGGGAATCATACTTGTCGAGGAACAGGAAAGGAAGGTAATCAAACGGAGGCGGCACCACCACCGGTACCGGTTCCGGCGGAATGGGAGGGATTACCGGAGGGATAACCACCGGAGGGCGAGGCGGATTCAATCCCACGGCACGGATCGCATCATAGTAGACGGTGTAATTTCCCGTACCACTCAGTCCATTCCCGCCCCGGTAGTCAGCGGTCCCCGAACCGAAATCGCCAAAGCTCATTGCCACCAGGTTCGGCAGACCTCCCGGCGCGTCCACCGTCGCCACCTGTCCATTCGGCAAGGTATCGGTACCCAACTGTGGATTCACCAGCGCGAAGTAATCCTCGGCGCTCGCATCGGCAGCCAATGTTGAGAAATCGAGCTCGTTCTGGATGTACTCCGCGAGGCTGGCGTAACCCTCATAGCGCCAGTTCAGGATGTAGGGACCTGGATCTGGATCCCCGTAAGAGGTGCTGCTGAACTTGTGATCCCACCAAAGATCCGGTTGCAGATAGATCTCATCAGGGTCACCGGCATCAATTCCGCCATTGCGAGTGCGATCGAACATGTTGACATCGTCCGCGAAACTGGTGCCACTCGCGGCAGCTCCCCGATAGGTGGCGGTCGCTTCGTTGAGACGGGTGGTAATGTCCATCAGGTTGTTTTCCCGTTGAGGGATATAGAAGCGCAATTCACCTCCGAAGCCGTAGGTTCCCGAAGAGAACACAGTTCCGTTGGTGGCCGTCAATGTCCCCGTGCCGCCATAGAAGGGGGTGTTGCGGCTCACTCCGAACAAGGTATCACCCGACAGGATCGTCGCCAGAGACGGGAGAACTGCCCGGTCGGCATGACCGATCAAGGTGTGATCCAAAGTCGCATTCTCCCCGACAGCAATCTTGATGTTGCCGGATCGAACCCCGGGGCCGCCCGCAGGAGGGAATGGAGCCGACGGACCATCACGCAACCAGTCACCATTGCCGACCATCACATAGTTGTTCAGGTTTGGAACCAATCCGGCGGGAGAATTATTCCCGTCAACGGTGGTGAAGTCATTGCCGACGAAGATGGTGATGTTGCCATCCTTGATGCCACCGATCCCGGGGCCGCTGTGACCAATCTGGGCGTAGGCCAGCGCCGTAGGACGTTGAATAGATCCAGCAACAATGGTGTCTTCCGTCAGGTCGGAAGCCTGGCCACCATTCATCGTCAGGTCATTGCCCACCACTACCGTGATATTTCCCGTCATATCTCCATCAACCGCAGCCTGACCAGAGATCTGATCCAATTCCGTCGACCAATGTCCGATCTTGGCGATGCTATAGACCGAGCCGATCGGATTGCCGCTCGTGTCCCGGCCGAGGAATTCGTAGTAACCGGTTGTAGGATCATTGGTATCAACGGCAAGGTTACGATTGCTGGCGGTAAGCGTAAGATCGTTGCCCACGTAGACAGAGATGTCGCCACTCAGGTCGGCATCGAGCAGATGCCCACCGTGACCGATGATAGCCGCAGCCGCTTCGATCGGAATCTCCTGACCCGCAATCGGACTCTCGATGATCGCCTGGTGGCCGGCCTCGACGACGAGATCATGCCCCACGTTGACCGTGATATCACCATTGAACCCGGAAGGACGCGCCGGATCTCCCCCATTGTTGGAGGAATATCCATGACCGACCTGAGCGTAGGAGTTCCGCAGGGCCTTGCCTCCCTTCATCGTCATATCGCCACCCACGTTCACCGTGATGTCGGAATCAGCGGCGATTCCATGAATCAGCGTTCCGTCATCGAGGGTGATCAGATCCAGGTTGTCGAAGATACCACCGTGACCAATTCGAACCGGA
>JAGRPB010000218.1 GCA_020439945.1 Verrucomicrobiia bacterium | reverse complement strand
TACCGAGTGCCTGCACGGCGCGAACGGCGGATTCACGACCGGCACCGGGGCCTTTGACGCGAACTTCAGCCTGGCGAAGACCATGACTCATGGCCTGGCGGCAGGCGTCCTGGGAAACCAGCTGAGCGGCGTAGGCGGTGCTCTTGCGCGAACCGCGGAAACCCATCTTGCCGGCGCTGGACCAGCCGATGATGTTGCCGTTCAGATCGCTGACGGAAACGATGGTGTTGTTGAACGTGGCGCTGACGTGAACGATGCCGGCGTGGACGTTCTTGCTGCCCTTGGCTTTGAGAACTTTCGGCTTTTCCGCTTCGGCGCCACCTTCGAGTTCGAGGAAGATGTCTTCCGCGGTGCGCTCCTTTTTTTCGGGCTTGCGCTCTTCCGCGGCGGGCTCCTCGGCCTTCGCCTCTTCCTTTGCCGGAGTTTCAGCGGCAGCGGCAGGAGTATCGACCTCCTGCTCGGCGGAAGCGGTCACTTCCTCTTCGTTCTCGTTTTCCTCAGCCATGGTTCGTTTTCGTTAAAATCGATACAACTAGGTCAGTGCCGCGCGATCAGGACTTGCGGATGACACCCACCGTCTTGCGCTTGCCCTTGCGGGTACGGGCATTGGTCGAAGTCCGCTGACCACGGACCGGGAGGCCGCGACGATGACGATAGCCGCGGTAGCAATTGATGGAGGTGAGGCGCTTCATGTGCCCCTGGATTTCCCGGCGAAGATCGCCTTCGATCACCAGACCGCTGGAGGCCACCGCGTGAGCTATGCGGGCCAGCTGATCGTCGTTCAACTCACCCGTACGGATATCCGGGTCGATACCGGCCTGCTCCAGAATCTTCTTCGCCGTGGGGCGACCGATTCCGTAAATGTAAGGCAGAGAAGCTTCGATGCGCTTCTCGTTCGGGATTTCAACTCCAAGCAATCTGGCCATGGAAGAATAGGGTCTGGTGTGGTGAAATTCGGGTTTCCGGCTGCCCTGTGAAATCAGCCCTGACGCTGCTTGTGACGCGGGTTCTTGCAGATAATGCGCAACACCCCATGACGCCGAATCACACGGCAATCACTGCACAGTCGCTTCACGGATGGTCTGACTTTCATGGGCAAAAGGTAACGTTGAAAAGTGGGGGTGGGTAAACCGATGCGGCGAAACAAAACCGAGGGTGTTTCGCGCGGCTTCAGGACCCGACCTCTGGGCCCGGAGCCGAGAGGACGGAATCTGTATCACAAGTTTGCGAACTGGCAAGGTTGGATTGATGAATTCTCAACATTTTCCGGGCTGGTTTCCTTTGAATTCGCGGTTTTCAAAAATTTCCATTCTTCAACCGGGTTCAGGCGGTCATTTTCAGGCCCTCCACGGCCGATTTTTCAATCAATCGCGGGCGCGGCGTCAGGATTTCGGGTTCGCCCTCAGTGATGAGAACGGTGTGCTCGAAATGGGCGGAAAGCCGACTGTCTTCCGTCACGACGGTCCAATTGTCCGAGAGTATCCGGATTTCCGGCACGCCCGCATTGATCATCGGTTCCACGGCCAGAATCATTCCGGGAGCGAGTTTGGGCCCCGATCCCATGGTGAAACGATCCCAGTAGTTCGGCACCTGCGGTTCCTCGTGCAAATCGCGACCGACTCCGTGCCCCACCATCTCCCGAACCACGGTGTAGCCAAAATCCGTGGCGCCATCCTCAACCGCCTGGCAGAGCTCCGCCAGGCGTCGACCCGCGTAGGCATGCCGGATCGCGATTTCGAGACATTCCTCGGTGCCAAACATCAATCGGGTCGCTTCGGCGGAGACTTTCCCGGCGGGAACGGTCATGGCGTTGTCCCCCACCCAACCGTCGTTGGTGACGATGCCGACATCGATTTTCACCAGATCGCCTTCCGCGATGAGACGCTTGGGGTTTCCGATGCCGTGAACGACTTCCTCGTTCAGGGAAATGCAGATGTGACCAGGGAAATTCCGGTAGCCGAGAAAGGCGCTGCGACAGCCGCGCGCTTTCATCATTTCGGCGGCGGCGAGATCGACTTCAGCCGTGCTGACGCCGGGAGCCACCAGTTTCGCCGTTTCCTGGAGGATTGCGGCGGCGAGATGGCCGGCTTCGCGCATCGCATCCACTTCCGCGCCCTGGCGGTAATGGATGCGTCTTTTTTTCTTCGCCATCTCGGAGAACGTTTGCGGGAAAAAGATTGGAAAAAACTGAGACTTTGTTCCCGCGGTTCGATCTCCAGAGAGACTGTCAGTGGTCGACCATCACGGACTCCACCGCTGTTTCCCGGAACGTCGGAAGAATGGTTTATCCCTGCGAGATCAGGAAATAGGTGACACCGAAAATGATCAGGACCGCCGCGAGCACGAACAGCCAGATGATAGATCCGCTGCTCGCCACCGCGCCTTTGCCGCCGGGACGATCGAATCGACCGCGCATGCGACCTTTGCGGAGGAAGCCGTCATAGTGACGCTGGATGAGGTGGGTTTCCACCTGGCGCATCACGTCGAGAATCACCCCGACCATGATGAGGAGGCTGGTGCCGCCAAACAGCTGGGCGGGAATGGCAGGAACCCCCATCAGGTTGATCAGGATACCGGGCAGAACAGCGATGAGCGTCAGGAAAATAGCGCCGGCAAAGGTCAGGCGGCTCATGGTGAAATCGAGGAACTCCGCCGTCGGACGACCGGGACGCACGCCGGGAATGTAGCCACCGTTCTTCTTGAGATCGTCGGCGATCTGATTGGGCTGGAACATGGTGGCCACCCAGAAATAGCTGAAGAAGAAAATCATCAGCCCGGTCAGGGAGTAGTGAACCCAGCCGGCGCCGCTGAGGGCGTTGGAAAGTCGGATGGCCCAGGATTCCTGCGGGAAAAGATAACGAACGATCTGAGCCGGGAACACCAGGATGGCGTTCGCGAAGATGATGGGCATGACGCCGGCGTAGTTCACCTTCAGAGGCATGTACTGGGTCTGACCGCCATACATTTTTCGTCCCACGACGCGTTTCGCGTAGTGAATGCTGACGCGTCGTTGCGCCTGGGTAATGGCGATGACCCCCCCGATGACCACAAACAGGAACACCATCAGGGCCACGAGAATCAGCGGCTTCAGCGGATCACCCGCGGCGCCTTCCACGTAGGTCTTGTAGAGTTGCACCAACGCGCCGGGCAGGGCGAAAATGATGTTCACCGTGATGATGATGGAAACCCCGTTGCCGATTCCGCGCTCGGTGATCTGGTCACCCAGCCACATCAGGAACATGGTGCCCGCCGTGACGATGACCACCGTGCTCACGATGAAGCCCCACCCCCCATCCGGTACCAGTGGCGCCTTTGTGGAGTCGGCGAACTGACTGAGGAACGGGTTGGCCTTGATGTTGATCAGCGACTGTGCCACGACGTAGCCCTGGAAGATACAGAGCGCGATGGTGACGTAGCGGGTGTAAAGATTGATCTTCTGCCGGCCTCCATCCTCGCGCGCCAGTTTGCCGAGCTGCGGCACCACCGCCGTCAGCAACTGCATCATGATCGACGCGCTGATGTAGGGCATCACGCCGAGGGAAAACAGCGCGCTGTTCTGAAGACCGCCGCCACTGAAGACGTTCATCAGGGCCATCACCGCGGCGAAGCCCTTGCTGCCGCCGGCCTGCTCCTGCATCTGCTGGAGGATGCCCTCGCGAACGCTGATATCGATGCCCGGCAGTGGAATATTCGCGCCGAGTCGGACGAGGACGATGACCAGGAGAGTGAAAAAGATCCGCTGCCGCAGCTCGGGGATCTTCAGTGAATTGGCGAAGGCGGAAATCATGGGGAAGTTACCTTTTTATCTGAAAAATCATCGAGTGGCGGGAGGGGCTCCCTGCCGGAGTGGCGAACGGAATCTCGACCGGATTCGGCTTCGGAGGCCGGTCGACTCAAATCGATCACCGCCATCCGCTCCGCTCGTTCGAGTCAGGATTCCGAAACACTGCCGCCCGCTTTTTCGATCTTTTCGCGGGCCGCGGCGCTCACCTTGTCGACCTGGACCGTGAATTTCTTGGTCAGGTCGCCGACGGCGAGAATCTTGACGCCGTCCCAGGCGCCGCCTTTCACCAGCCCGGCGGCTCGGAGCGCGGCTTCGTCGATGGTGGCTCCGTCGTCGAACTTTTCTTCCAGCGTCGCCAGATTCACCACCGCGTATTCCGTGCGGAACTTCGCGTTGCTGAAGCCTTTCTTGGGAAGACGGCGGTTGATGGGCATTTGACCGCCTTCAAAGCCGGGGCGAATCGAGGCGCCGGAACGAGCTTTCTGACCCTTGTGGCCTTTGCCGCAGGTCTTGCCCAGTCCGGAGCTTTCGCCGCATCCGAGACGTTTCCGGCGATGCTTGGCGCCGGGTGCGGGTTTCAAATCGTTCAGTCGCATGATTCCGATGGGGCTGAGGGTAAAATCTGGGATTGGATTGGAAAAAACGAAATCAGATCGCCTGCTTGTCGCGGGTCTTTTTGCCGCGCACGGAGTAGATCTGCTCTCGGGTGCGCAGCTGTTGCAGCGCGTCGAGCGTCGCCTTGACGACGTTGAATTGATTCTTGGAACCGAGCGACTTCGCCAGCACGTCCTTGATTCCCGCGGCTTCCACCACGGCACGGACGCCGCCACCGGCGATGATGCCAGTTCCCGGAGAAGCGGGACGCAGCAGAACGCGGCCGCCACCGAACTCACCGATTACTTCGTGAGGGATGCTGGAGCCGTCGACCGCCACTTCCATGAGGTCGCGGCGCGAAGCGTCACTGGCCTTGCGAATGCATTCGGAAACTTCGTTGGCCTTGCCGAAACCGTAGCCGACACGGCCTTCCTTGTCTCCGCAGACGACCAGGGCACTGAAGCTGAAGCGGCGGCCACCTTTCACGACCTTGGCGCATCGGTTGATGTGCACCACCTTTTCGTGAAGCTCGGGACCGGACTCGGTCTTGGCGTCTTCGCCGAGGAGACGCTCCGCCTCGCGCAACTTGCGCGACTTGGGAGCGGCATCCTTCTCTTCCGAGCTCTTGTCGTCGGCGCCTTCGATGTCGGCCAGGATGGCTCCGGCTTCCACCGTGCCACCCTCGCTGTCCGAAGCTGCTTCGACAGTTTGACCCGCTTCTTCGGCCTCGGCCGCCACGGCCGGGGTCTTGTCGTCGTCTTCGACGGCGGGAGTTTCGTTCTGGTTTTTCTCGTCGCTCATTCGCTTCGTTTCTTCAGAATTGCAGTCCACCTTCACGCGCGGCGTCAGCCAGCGCTTTCACTTTACCGTGGAAAATGTAGCCACCGCGGTCAAACACGACTTGGGAGACCTTGGCTTCCTGGGCGCGCTTGGCGATCAACTCTCCCACCGTCGACGCGGTGGCGATGTTGGCGCCGGCAACTTTGCTTCCTTTCTCCTTGCTCGAGGCGGAAACCAGGGTGCGACCAGCCTCGTCATCGATGACCTGGGCGTAGACGTTCTGGTTGGAGAAATGGACCGCCAGACGGGGGCGCTCCGCGGTTCCGCTGACTTTCTTGCGGATGCGGCGATGCACGCTGGCCCGGGCGCTCTTGCGATTGAATTTGCTCATGGCTTGAAAAGGGAAATGGGATGAGGACAGGCTCGACCCGATTACTTGACGCTCTTGCCCTCCTTGCGGCGGACATATTCGCCCTTATAACGGACACCCTTGCCTTTGTAGGGCTCCGGCGGGTAGTAGGCGCGCACGTCGGAGGCGAACTGGCCGACACGCTGCTTGTCGATACCTTCGACCTTGATCTTGGTGTTTTCCTCGACGGTCACCGTCAAGTCATCCGGGATCGGGTGCTCGACCGGGTGCGAGAACCCAAGGCTGAGGTCCAGGAACTTGCCTTTCACGGCAGCGCGGAAACCGACACCCTGGATTTCCAGTTCGCGAACGAAACCTTCACTCACGCCGGTCACCATGTTGGCGATCAGGCTGCGAGCGGTGCCATGAAGAGCGCGCACGCGGCGCTCTTCGCTGGAGCGGGCCACTTTCACGCCGGTTTCTTCCTGCGAAACGGAAATCCCTTTCGGGAGCTCCCATTGCAGCTTGCCTTTGGGGCCTTCCACGGTGACGACGGAGGCGTCGTCGACGCTCACGTTCACTTTTTCGGGAAGTCCGATTTCTTTGTTTCCGATACGGGACATGTTTTCCGATCCTCTGCTGGAATTGAATTCAGTTGGGTTTCTCGGTGATCGCGAGACGCGGCTTTACCACACCATCGCGAGCAATTCGCCGCCCACATTTTCCTTGCGGGCCTTGTGGCCGGTCATGAGGCCTTTGGAAGTTGAAACAATCGAGATTCCCATGCCGCCGAGAACGGGCGGGATCTCCTGGGCACCGACGAACTGACGCAGACCGGGACGGCTGACGCGCTTCAGGTCGGTGAGCGCCGGGGTGTGGCCGAGGTATTTCGGCTTGGCGGCGATTTCGCGCTTCGAGCCTTCACCCGAAACTTCGTAGGACCAGATGTAGCCTTCCTCCTGGAGGATGCGGGCGATCTCTTCCTTGATCTTCGAGTAGGGAGCCGTGAACTGCTCCTTCTGCGCGCGGGTCGCGTTCTTCAAGCGGATCAGAAAATCCGCGATAGGGTCACTGACTACTGCCATGGTGGGTTATCCTCGTCTAAAAGTGAATCGATGCGGGTTTCGGGCGATCAGGCGGCTTGGGCGGCTTCGCCCTCGGTCCGCGAAGCGGCCTTGCGGAAAGGCATGCCGAGCAGAGCCAGGAGTTCGCGCGCTTCGTCGTCGGTGTTGGCGCTGGTCACGATGGTGATGTCGAATCCGATGGTGCGGCGCACCTTGTCGAGTTCGATCTCGGGGAAAATGGAGTGATCGTTGATCCCGATGGTGTAGTTGCCGCGACCGTCAAAACTCTTGTGGGGCACGCCACGGAAGTCACGGATGGTCGGGATGGCCACGTTGATGAAGCGATCCAGGAATTCCCACATGTTGCGACCACGCAGGGTCACTCGAGCGCCGATGGTATCGCCCTCGCGCAGCTTGAAGTTCGAGATCGCCTTCTTGGCGACGGTCGGAACGGGACGCTGACCGGTGATGATGGAAATATCTTCCAGCACGATTTCGGTCGCCGACTTGCGGTCGTCAGCGCGGCCGAAGCTGCTGTTGATGGCAACTTTCAGGATACGGGGGATCTGGTGAACGTTGGCGTACTGAAACTTCTCTTTCAGTCCGGGAGCCACCGTTTCCTTGTATTTGGTCAACATGGTCGGTTCCATGAGTCTGCCTTTCTTCTAATGGGTAAACGTTTCGTTTTCTCGCTTTTCCGAGGACGATCCTCAGCCGCGGGTCACGAGCTTGACGTTGGAAATGTGAATCGGGCCTTCGCGCTCGATGATGCCACCCTCGGGGCGGTCCTGGGAACGCTTGGCGTGCTTCTTGATGAGGCGAACGCCTTCGACGATCACCTGCT
>JAGRPB010000217.1 GCA_020439945.1 Verrucomicrobiia bacterium | reverse complement strand
AACCGAAAAAATGGCTAGTTCAAAGATATCTAGGTGGTGAGGAAATTTGGGAGACACAAGATCACCCAACGTATCCTTGGCTCCCTCTCTTCCTCATCACCGGAATCAGAATTGCGCTGTTTTTCACGGAAACCGGGCGCAAGGGCATTTTCTTACGGAAAAGCCGGGAAATGGCTCACACCGAATTTGGCAGATGGAGTCAGCCTCTCCCGCCCCGAAGTCCGGACTTCAAATGTGACAGCGCCCAAAATTTCCCGATGCGCTTGCCCCATCAGCGTGTATAGAGATGCAACAGACACTCACGATCCATGGACCCCGATCTCGCATTCATCCTGATCCTCTTTAGCACGATCACTGCTCTCGGGCTGTTTGTGCTCGCCTTCGGCGGCAAGGGCACTCACAAGTAATCCATTGGGATCTGGCGTGTGAGCCAGGTTTCCTATTCAGCGGGCTTCGGCAAGATTTTGAGCCCGATTTCAGGAGCTATCTATCGGGTTTGCCTGATCCGAACGGTGCGCTGTCTTCAATGAGGTGCTGTTGGCATTTCCGGGAAGGCGGGAGATGACAAATGGGATCGTTTGTCCCAATTTCTCTGCCATCTCGCTTTTCATGAAAATCAGCGCAACCCTCCTCTGCCTCGTCGCCCTCAGTCTCTTCACCGCATTCACCCCGGCCCAGAGCCAGGAAAGTGAGGGCGAGATCATTCCGCTCTGGAAAGATGGCGCGCCCGGTTACGAAGACAGGAAGGATGAGCCCGAGGTCGACAAAAACGGCTCCATTTCCAACGTCCACTACCCGACGCTGACGGCATTTCGTCCGGAGGAGGGCAAAGGGAATGGCGTCGCCATTGTCATCGCGCCTGGAGGCGGGCTACGGCAGCTCGGCATGCGCGGCGAGGGCTACCCGATGGCAAAGCTGCTCGCCGAAAATGGCTATACCGGGTTTGTTCTGAAGTATCGTCTTTCCCGCGAGCCGGGCGTTCCCTACAAATTCGAGGAGGAAGTCCTGCAGGATGGCCAGCGGGCCATGCGAATGGTGCGATCCCAGGCGGAGGAATTCGGGATCGATCCGAGCAAAGTGGGAATGATGGGATTTTCCGCCGGCGGTGAAGTGGTCTCCATCACCAGTTACCGTTCCGGCAAGGGCAACGCGGATGCGCCTGACCCCGTGGATCGCCTCGACGCGAAGCCGAACTTCCAGATCCTCATTTATCCTGGACCGATGGGCATTCCCTCGAAACTCCCGCCCGACTCGCCGCCGGCCTTCATGCTCATCGCGGCCGACGATGGCCACGCCAGCGTGTTGCTTAACCTGATGCAGCGCTTCCGCGAATCAGGGATCGATTACGAAGCGCATCTTTACGCCCGCGGCGGTCACGGCTTCGGCATGGGCGGACGCTCGAAACGCGAAAGCCTCCAGAAATGGCCCGACCGCTTGCTCGACTGGCTCCACGACGAAGTGCTGAACGAGATTCCGAAGTAGGAAATTGGGAGGTCCCTGCTGGAGGCGATTGCTCCTCTACGCCCGCAGAAGGGCCGCGAAAATGAGCGCATTCGCCGCAGCCGCGGCCGCCAGGATCGCGAGCCAGATCCAGCGGAATTTGCCATGGGTTTTCGCGGTGATCATGGTGGTGCAGAAAAACAGCGCGACGAGAACCAGAAGGCCGAAGGCCAGCCGAATCCAGTCGGGTCCCATCATGAGGCGTTGGTTTCCCGGCACGATCCGGTCGAGAAAATGCATGAGCCATTGCCCTGAAATGAGACCGGGAACGATTACGTAGAATTTTAAATAATTGGCCACGCAGTGCCCGCATTCTGTCAGAGGACCGGCGAAAAAGGGCGCCAGTTGACCGAGATAGATCGCCGCTGCAGCGCTGGCCAGGGGGCGCACCCACCACCGGCGCGAGCGATCGCCGACGGGCGGTGTCGAGATCGTTGATTCGGGCTCGCGCGTTTCCTTCACTTCCGTATTTTAACGCGACCGCAGATGGAAACGGAAACCCAAATCCTGGAGCGTGAGCTCACTGCCAATCATTTCGAAAGATCGGAAGCCGATTGCCTTCGAGTGATGCTTGGCGGCGTCGAACTGACGCCCTGGTTCGAAACGATCGACGATTCTCCCTACGCGCTGGAAGATTGGCTTCGGGCCCTGGTCGCATTCGACGGGTGGCTGACCTCGAATCGGATTGAGGCTCGACCGGTGGAGACCATGTTGGGCTACCTCGAATGTTGCACCCTCTCTCTGGCGACTACGATGGCGCCGCCGGATTTTGCCGCGTTGGCTTTAGAAAACCTGGACCAGTACGGCTTCGATGCGACTCGTCCAGCCAGCACCGAACCAGGGGAGACCGATCAGAAATGACTTCGGAGTCCGACAGCGACTACCTCGATCGATTTTCCGGGATCGGGCGGCTTTATGGCCAAGGTGCGCTGGCTCGCTTGCGCGACGCCCAAGTTGCCGTGGTCGGCATCGGTGGAGTGGGAACCTGGGCGGCTGAGGCTTTGGCTCGATCGGGCATCGGCCGGATGACTCTGATTGATCTCGATGAGGTATGCATCACCAATGTGAACCGGCAGCTCCATGCGTTGGATGGCACCATCGGCCGACCCAAGGTCGAGGCCATGGCGGAGCGGATTCGCCTGATCTCGCCGAGCTGCGAAGTTCACGCCGTGCCCGAGTTTTTCACCGCTGCGTCAGCGGACCGATTGTTGGCACCCGGTTTCGATGTGGTCGTTGATGCGATCGACAACGTCGCACACAAGGCCTTGCTGGTGGCTCTCTGCGTGGAGCGAAGGATTCCGCTCGTGGTCAGCGGAGGAGCGGGCGGAAAACGTGATCCCTCCGCCTTGCGGACCGCAGACCTGGCCAAGGCAACGAACGATTCGTTGCTCAAAAAGCTGAGAAAACTGCTCCGGCGAGAGCACGGCTTTCCCGAGGAAGCCACGAAGCGGGACTTCGGGGTGACGGCAGCGTTTCTGGATGAGAAAACCGTTTTCCCATGGGCCGATGGAACCGTGTGCGCCAGCCCGGAACCGGGCTCGGAGTTGAGACTGAATTGCGAAAGCGGATTCGGCACTGCGACTTTCGTGACCGGCGCAGTCGGCTTCGGGGCGGCGGCAGCGGCAGTGAGAATTCTTACCCAACAGGGTTAGGTCGTGGACTCAACAGGGTCGGACGACAAACGAACCTCATTTCTCGGATTCCATCAGTCGCTCCACTTCTGCCACGAAATGATCGGCATCGTCGAAATCATCGAAGAGCAGATCGGGTTCGTGTTCCTCAAGCTGGGGGCGATTGAATTTCCCCGTCGCGACCGCGACTGCCCAGGCTCCGCAGGCTCGGGCACAGCGAATATCCTTAGGCGTATCACCGATGATGAAGACGCGATTTGATTCGAATCGTTTCCCGGTGTGGAGTGCGGCGCGCTCGATGGCGATGGGCCCAAGTTCGTTTCGGTCGTGATGATCGTCACCGAAGGCGCCAAAACCGAAAACGCCTTCGAGGCCGTAGGTGGCTACCTTGGTCCAGGCTCCGCGGGCAATGTTGCCGGTTAACAGGCCTAGTGCGTGTCGGTCGGAGAGATTTTCGTCTCGGTGTAATCGGTCGATGAGCTGGCTCACGCCGGGGAGGATGCGACCGTGGCGTCTGCCCCAGGTGCTCAGCTCGCGCCGCAGGTGAATGTGATAGCGGGCATAAAACCTCTCCACATTCTCCGGCTCGAGCGTGATCTCGAAATGGCCGAACAACAGTCGGACCACGCCGGAGTCGGTGCTGCCGGCGAGATCGAGCGAGGGAAAATCACCGGCACGCTCGTGGAGAGCGAACTCCTCCAGCATGGCCGAAGTCAGCGCCCGCATGCCGGCACCGCCGGTATCCACGAGGGTGCCGTCGATATCGAACAGGAGGAGCGATTCCAAGACGCGAAATCGGCGATGGAATAGGTCGATGGTCAGGAAGGATCGCCGTTAAGCGATCGGCCTGCCATCAATCCTTTTCCTCGTCTTCGTCGGGCTCCTCGTCGTGGTGCTCATCATCGGGCACCTCGGCGTGGTGAGCGGCTTCGTCAGCGGCCTCGGCGGCATCGTGAGCGTCGAAATCGACTTCTTCCTCGTCATCCTCCATGCGGAAGCGGGGTCTCTGTTTTTCTTTCGCCAGCGGCGAAAGCAACATGAGAATACTCCGATTGTTGAGCTTTGGCTCGAGGTCAACGTGGGCCATGCCTTCGAGGTCACGCTTCACTTTCTGCATGAGCTCGAACCCGAGTTCCTTGTGCGCGTTTTCACGACCGCGGAACTGCAATTGCATGCGCAGCTTGTAACCGTGGGCGAGGAAATCCTCGGCCCGCTTCATCTTCATCTCGTAGTCATGCTGCTCGATGCGGACGCGGAACTTGATTTCCTTTTCCTTCGGTTTGGAGGCCTGCTTGTCCTTTTTCTGCTTGGACTGCTCGTAGCGCCATTTGCCGTAATCAACGATGCGGCAGACGGGAGGTCGCGCGTTCGAGGCGACTTCCACGAGATCGAGGCCGGCGTTCTTGGCCAGTTCGACCGCCTTTCGAGTCGGCATGATTTTGTTGGCGTCCTTGTAGAGCACGCGGACTTCGGGCACCCGGATGCGTTCGTTAATACGAATGACTTCGCGGCGGGGCCGGCGTTTGAACGGTTTCTTAGCGATAACAGTATGGGTTTGGGTTCGTTGAGCGGGTCCCCATGTCCGTACTGACGGACACAGGACAGGCAGGTAAATCACGGACAGCCGAATTCATGCCGGAAAGGCGGCAACGGCCGAGAATTTTCGGGAGAAAACCGAGTCGGAAATACGGTGGGAATAGACCGAGTCACCGGCATCAAAGCGAACGGGAACGAATTTCCTCCACCAGGCGCTCGCGGAAGGCGACCACGCCACAGCTGCCCGCGTCGCCACGATCTCGATGGCGGATAGAAACTTCTTTCGACTCTGCTTCGCGGGCTCCGATGACCAACATATACGGAATCTTGTCAATCTGGGCAAGACGAATCTTTGCTCCAATCTTGTCGCTGGAGGCGTCGGTTGTGACGCGAACGCCGGCGCTTTTCAGCTCCGTTTCGACTTCGGTGGCGAAGTCGAGGAACTTCTCGGAAATGGGCAGGATGCGCACCTGCTCGGGCGCGAGCCAAGTGGGGAACTTGCCGGCAAAGTGCTCGATGAGCACGCCAACGAAACGCTCCATCGATCCAAACGGCGCGCGGTGGATCATCACCGGGCGGTGCGGCTTGTTGTCGGGGCCGATGTAGGAAAGATCGAAGCGCTCCGGCAGGACGTAATCGACCTGAACGGTGCCGAGCTGCCATTCGCGGCCGATGACGTCTTTGACCACGAAATCGATCTTCGGACCGTAGAACGCAGCTTCGCCTGGTTCTTCGGTAAAAGGCGCTCCGAGTTTTTCCGCGGCATCCCGCAAGGCGGCTCCGGCTTTGTCCCATTTCTCGGGGTCACCGGCGAACTTGTCGGAATCCGGATCGCGCAGACCGACACGGACGCGGTAGTCCTCCATGCCGAGGGTGTTGAAAATCGTCTTCACCAGCGAGAGGCAGCCCATGATCTCGTCGGCGACCTGGTCCTCGGTGCAGAACAGGTGGGCGTCGTCCTGGGTGAATCCGCGCACGCGGGTCATGCCGTTGAGTTCGCCGGATTGCTCCCAGCGATACACGGTGCCGAATTCCGCCAGACGCACCGGCAGGTCACGATAAGATCGCGGTCGCGAGGCGAAAATCTTGATGTGATGCGGGCAGTTCATCGGCTTCAGGAGAAAGCCGTCGATGTCACCCGACGAGAGCCGGTTGGAAAGTTCACCACAGGAACAGCCTTCATCGGCCAACAGACGGAGCTGCTCGCGCTCCACCAGCGGCGGATACTGCGAATCCTGGTAGTAGGGAAAGTGGCCGGAGGTCCGGTAAAGATCCAGTTTGCCAATGTGCGGGGTGAAGACCTGCGAGTAACCCTGCTTGGCCAGTTCCTCTGAGATGAAGGTCTGGAGTTCCTGACGCACCACCGCGCCGTTGGGCATCCACAGGATCAGGCCCTGACCGACCGCTTCGTCGATGTGAAAGAGGTCGAGTTCCTTTCCGAGCTTGCGGTGATCGCGTTCCTTGGCCTGCTCGAGTCGATCGAGGTGTTCCTCCAGCTCGGTCTTGTTTTTGAAAGCGGTGCCGTAGACGCGCTGAAGCTGCGGGTTATTCGCGTCCCCTTTGTAGAAAGCGCTGGCGACACTCATCACCTTGAACGCCTTGCAATTCCCGGTGCGTGGCACGTGCGGACCGGCGCAGAGATCCCAGAAATCGCCGTTTTTGTAGATGGAGATTTCCTCGTCTTCGGGAATCTCCTCCAGCAGATCGATCTTGAACGTGCTTGGCGTTTCGCGCTCACCCAAGGCGGCGAGACGGCCGCTTTTCGCCATGGTCAGCGCTTCGTCGCGAGAAACCACCAGCCGCTCGAAGCTCTGGTTTTCTTTCACCACCTTCTTCATTTCCGCCTCGATGGCGGGGAAATCCTCCGGCGTGATGCGATGCTCCAGATCGACGTCGTAATAGAAACCTTGTTCCGTCGGCGGTCCGTAGGCGAACTGGGCATCCGGCCAGAGCTTGGCGATGGCGGTGGCTAGGACGTGCGCGGTGGAATGACGCAGGCGCTCCAAATCGGACATCTGGGCGCGTTCTTCCAGCGTCTTGCGCTGTTTGGCTTCAGCTTCGGCCATCGGGTCGAAAAGAGAGGGAGGATTTTGAGTGAGGGAAAAGAAGTGGTCGGGACGACTGGATTCGAACCAGCGACCTCCTGGTCCCAAACCAGGCGCACTACCAAGCTGTGCTACGTCCCGCCATGAAAAGAATCGGGGGCGCTAAGTCTCGCGCCTCCGGGCGGGCTTTCAAGCGGGAATGTGGGTCTGGACCTATCGGTTTTTGTCCCGGTTCTCTCCCTCTTTTTGCTGGGAATCGCAGCGAAGGCCGATAGGATTTCCCCGATGTCCACCGCCGCCGTCGAAACGTCCCCGGTCGATCCGCTGGAGGCCTGCACGCCGCTCCCGGACTCGTTGGGGCCGGTTTTCGCCAAGGAACTTCGCCAGGGACTGCGGGCGCAGCGATTCGTGACGCCGTTCGTGGCGATCCAGATTTTCGCCATCGCGGCGATCGGCCTGGAACTGGGCCTGACATCGCTTTTTCAAGGCTCCGACAACGACGTTTTCGGGAATCTCGTGATGACGGTCATCATCATCGGCGTGGGCGTGGTGATGCCACTGACGAATATCGCGGCGTTGCGTCCGGAACTGAACGATGGGCGAAATGTCGAGTTGCTCCTGATGTCGAATCTCAATCGCTGGCAGATCGTCCGGGGCAAGTGGCTGGTCGGCTTCACGCTCAGCGGCCTGGTGTTGATTTCCATGATTCCCTATTTGCTGACGCGGTACTTTGTCGGGGGCGTCGATCTGGTCGACACGCTCCTGATCGTGATCGGTCTGCTTC
>JAGRPB010000216.1 GCA_020439945.1 Verrucomicrobiia bacterium | reverse complement strand
GATCGAGGAAAGAAACTTCCCCGACTAACCACTTCAAACTGATTACTGATTACTGATTACTGATTACTGATTACTGATCACTGATCACTGATCACAGATTCCCGACGTCCCCCTTCCCCTCGCCGAACTCCCAGATCGAGATCACCGCACCCTGCGGGTCCCTCAACACCGCGAATCACCTCATCGATCAAGCCTCGCCAAACGCATGCAGCAGAATCGCCGACGCCGAGGCCACATTCAGCGATTCCACCCGGTCGGAAATCGCGATTCGCACCACTCGATCGCACAGTGAGAGCGTCGTCGAAGTCAGCCCGTCCGCCTCGCTGCCGAGCACGATGCCGAGAGGATCATCACGGTCGACCGGAAACGCTTCCAGCGGCTCCGAATCCGCCGAAAGGTCTGTGCCGATCCAAACCACCTTCGGCAACCACCGCTTCGCTTCCGCCAAATCCGACACGAAGAAAACCGGCACCCGGAAGATCGCCGTTGCCGACGCGCGCACCGCCTTCGCATTGAAGGGAGAAGCCCCGCCTCCGGAAAGAATCACGCCATCGAAGCCAAACGCCGCCGCGTTGCGAATTACCGTCCCGACATTCCCCGGATCGGCGAGTTTTTCCAGAAAGACGAGCCGCAAGGGTTCGGTTTCCGTCGCCCACACCGAGAGATCGCGATCCGACTGTCGCGCGATGGCCAGCACACCACGATGAAAGCCGAAGCCGAGCAGCGTCGCCGCCGCCACCGGGGACATTACCGAAACCGGAACCGACTGTCCCCGAGCGGCAGCACCCACCGCATCATCGGATCTGGTCGCCACCACCGCCTCCACCACAAACTCCGATTCCAGCGCCGCCATCACGGCGTGCCGCCCCTCGACGAGAAACCGCTCATCCGTTTCGCCCCGCCCCAGGCGATCGCGAACTTCCTCCGGCAAAGGCCCTGTTGACTCGGACGTCACGATCGCGCCAGCCCTCGGTTTTTCGGCCTCATTCTTCCAACCTCCACAAGTGCGAACGTTGAAATTCCACCTTCATCCCGACGATCTTGACCCAGAAACCGAGATCCGCGACCGGCTCGTCCGGGTCCAGCGGCAGCCAGAGGACGGTCGCCCCATTGACCTGGATCTCGACCTCGTTTCCTTGCTTGATCAGCCGCACTTCCGTCGGACCGGCTTTCCAGTCGGTAAGGAACGACGGGGCCATGGCTCGCTCGCCGTTGCTGAACAAACGCATGGCCGGATATTTCCCGGGAAAGTCCGCCAATCGCACCCGAACCAACGACTTCAGTCCGGGCTCGTGAGCGTAGTCGCTGATCATGAATTCGATGCAGGGGAGAAACCGGTTGTCCTCCGGCTTGCCAGAAGTCGCCGCAGCCTCGAACGCGACTTCCCAGACGGCATGCTGAATGCCTCCGTCGACATGGTGATAAGTGGTACTGAAGTGACCGGGCTCCACCTCGTGTTTGTCCGGTCCGATCTGGGGCGAGGGATAGTCGTCCACGACCCGCACTTTTTTCCGCTCCTCGGAAACCAGCTGACGTCGGTCGAACACGTCCTCGAGGGAATCAACGTCCAGAGTCGCGGAAGGTCGCTCGGCCGGATTCCATTCCGGTCCTGCCTCGGTCCAGTGTGTCAACAGTTCCGCATCATCGTCGAAGGCCTGGCCGCTCAGGGTTTTGCCGACCGCCTCCTCCGCGTCCTTCAGCAGGTCCAATTGACCACCGGCCAGGCAGGCCCGGAAATAATTGGGATAGTAAGCCATCGGAATCTTGCCGGGATCTTCCCCCGCCATTTCGAGCAGATGCCGCGCGAAACGGAGAGCTCGGTCCGGATCGTTTTCCCGCAATGCGATGAGTATCCCGGCCGCGTCGGTGCTGGCATCGGCCTGGTAGCCGAGCGAGAACGCGCGATGCAGGGCCGTCTCGGCCAGTTCCGGATCGCGCTCCGCTTCGAAAAAAGCCGTCAGAATCAGATCGTCCCAGATCGGCTTTCGGTTGCCCGATCTCAGGTAGTAGAGGTGCTGAGTCAGATCGGCCGACACCTCCACTCCGATTTTCCCAGGCCCGACCTCAGCCTGGTGCGACTCGCCATCACCGTCCTCCCATTGAAGCATCCGATCAGGGAGGTCCACTTTCCAATCGAGATATTGATACCAGAGTTCGACGTCGCCGATCTGGGTGAGACGATCGCCGGGACGAATGCCCAATCCTTCGGCGACGCCCCCGGGCGTCACTTCCACCACGATCGCTCCGTAGGGACTGCGATCCTGTTGTTTGATGGAGGCATAGTCATGTTCGACCCGCGCCTCGGAGAGACGCCGTTCGAAATCCTCTGCTTCCAACCGCCGCTCGAAGGCTTCGGCCCCGCCGCCGGTTGCTTGATCGATATTCTGGTAGGCCTCCAGGACCGCGTCAGCCTTGTCATCCTCTCCCGCTTCGGCGAACTGCTTCGCCAGTGCTTCAAGAGATTGGCGATAGGCTTCCCGAGTCTCCGTGAGATTGATCTCATACTCCTTCTGCTTGGCCGCATGGTTGAGCCGATAGATTCTCTGCAGGTTCGCCAGATCTTCGAAATCCGAATCGCTCGCTCCGGGATTCCGGGCCGCCTCGTGACGGCGAATCTCGTCCCGCACTTTCAAAGCGGACTCCAGATCTCCGGCGTCCTGGATCCGTCTCTGCAGGTTTTCAAGCGCCTGCCGATACTGATCGTTCAGCTTGGTCACCGGTTCGATCAAGGCGGCGCTTTCTTCGCGATAAGTCCGTTCGAGCTTCGCCAGGTCGTCCCCGTCTGCGGCAACGCGCCCCGCCGACGAAAACCACCCCAGGAGCAGGGAGAGAATCACCGCAGATCGGCTGACTGGATGGGCCGCGGACATCGGCCTGTGCCATAGCAGGAAAACCCCTGCCGGAAAAGCAGATTTCGCTAACGACAAACGAAGGAAAAAGGATCTCGATCATTCGACAGGGTCGACTCAGGCATTCTACCCGGTGCGGTTTCCCCAACTTTCATCCGGATCCGGCCAACAAGGTTTCAAACCCGCACAGCTTTCCGTCGGAAACGCCGGCTTCCGACCTCCAGACGACCCGACCCCGGACCTGAAACAGATCGGTGGAAATGGATTCGTTTCCGAGATTGAAAAACGCATTCAGGCCACCGCTGCGGGAAACGGTCAGGATCGGCGAATCGGAAACCAATCGAAGCTTCGCCTCGACCGATCCCGATTCACGGAGGGCTGGTATTTCTTTCCGTAGCAAAATCAGCTCGCGATACAGATCCCGCATTCGCTTTCTCGCGGGAACATTCTGCCAGTTCCAGCTAAGCCTACTGGCACGAAAAGTTTCCTCTGCCTGCGGATCGGGCACTTCTCCTCGCAGACCATAGTCGCGCTTCCGGCCGCGGCGAACGCCTTCGATGAGATGCGGGTCGCTGAACTCACAGTAAAAGAGAAAGGGATTCGTTTCGCCATACTCCTCGCCCATGAAAAGCATCGGCAGGAAAGGCGACAGGAGCGTCAGGCAGGCGCCGAGCCGGAGATGGGCTTCGTCGACCTGGTGGGCGAGACGTTCGCCGCGAGCGCGATTGCCGATGTGATCATGATCCTGCAGGGCGATGATGAATCGGTCGCCCGGCAGGTCACCCGCGGGCCGACCCCAGGCGTCGCCATGGTAGAGACTGTGCCGGCCATCCAGATAAAAGGTCTCGGCGAATACGGTCGCGATCTTTTCTTCTTCGCCGTAATCGACATACTTCGCGTGTCGTTCGCCAGTCATCCAGGCGGCGACGGCGTGGTGAAAATCGTCGTTCCATTCCGCGTCGAAGCCATGCCCGCCTTCCTCGACAGGACGAACCATGGTCACGTCGTTGAGCAGACTCTCGGCAATCATGAGCGCCCGGCCCCCGCGCGCGGCGGCGGCTTGGTGGGCGAGGCCATTGATCTCCGCAAGCAGATGCGGTGACGAGTCGTCATGTATCGCGTGAACCGCGTCCAAGCGCAGCCCATCAAGACGAAAGTCGTGAATCCACTGCCAGACACACTCGAGCACCCAGTCGCGCACCGGTCGGGAATCTGCCCCATCGAAATTGAACGCCGGTCCCCAAGGGGTCGGATAGCGATTCGTGAAGTAGGGACCGAACTCGTTGAGGTAGTTGCCCTCGGGGCCGAGATGATTGAAGACGACATCGAGAATCACCGCGATTCCCCGGCCGTGAGCCGCGTCGATGAAACGCTGGAAAGCCTCCGGTCCACCGTAGCTGTGCTGGGTGGCGAAAGGGTGCACGCCGTCATAGCCCCAGCCGCGAGTGCCGGGAAACTGCGCCACCGGCATGACCTCGATGGCATTGATCCCTAGATCGACGAGGTCATCGAGGCGATCGATCGCTGCATCGAAGGTGCCGGCGTCGGTGAACGTGCCGATGTGCAGTTCATAGAGAATGAGGTCGGAGCGATTGATCTGCGGGCAATCATGTCGCCAAACGAAATCTTCGGGGAAAACCAGCGCCGAGAGCCGGTGAACGCCCTCAGGCTGAAACAGCGTGCAGGGATCCGGTCGCGGAGGACCGCCGTCGAGCGAGTAGCCATAGCAATCGCCTGCGGCGATTCCCGAGATTTCTGCGGCGAAAAAACCGTCCCCTTCCGCCGTCATGACGACGGACCCGGTTTCCAGCACCAGTTCCACGCGACGCGCGCGAGGCGCCCAGACGCGCCAGGCGATTGTATCGGTGGCGACACGCCGAGGCCGGCAGGGGGAAAAATCAGGTTGGCTGGGAGTCATGGAAAGGGAAAGAATGGCGGAGAACGTTGGACGCTTTTCCGAGTGAGCAAGTTCCGCGCTCGACTTTTCACCATTCCTGCCAGCGGGACGCCGACGCGCATTCCTGGCACAGCGAGTTTTACTTCAGAAACTTCATGCCGAAAGGGATCGACAAATTGGATTGGGATCGGGTCCACGAACTTTCGGTTGCCATCGTGAATGCTTCTGCGGCCGGCGATTCAACGATCTCTGAATCCCGGAAGATCGAACTGCTCTTCGTTCTCGAAGAGTTGAGGGAGAAATACGGCGAGCATCCGTCATTGCTGGCGACGATCGGAGACTATCTGGACCAACCTGGCGATCGACTGAAGTATTACCGAAGAGCCCTGCAAATCGCCCGTTCCCAGAACTTCCAGGAAGAGATCGAATTGATCGAGGATTCGATCGACGAATTGAAAGAAAACGCGGACTCGCAGGAATGAGGGGTTCGCTCCGCATGGTCACGTTTCCTCATCGAATCGAAAAAACGACCTCTTTCGCGGCCGTGAATTGGCGCTAAAGGTGACTCTGACCGATCAAGCATTTCACGGTCGCGTCACCAACCAATCTGGCGCCGGCCCAGTTGGTTGTTTCATTCTCAAAAAAGATCGCCCTTCCCGCCCATGAGACTTTCTCGCCGTTGCCTCTTCCCGCTAGTCGGGCTCCTCGCAATTTCCCCGGTTGTCGCCCAGGAAAACTACAGCGGCATCTACCCGCACCTCGCCTATTTCAACGACGAGGGCGAATGCGGCACCGGCGCCGTGGTTCCTTGGGCGGGACGGCTCTGGGTCATCACCTACGCGCCGCACCAGCCGAAGGGTTCGTCGGACAAGCTCTACGAGATCACTCCCGAGCTGGAGCAGATCGTCCGCCCGGAATCGATCGGCGGCACGCCGGCCAACCGCATGATTCATCGCGAATCGAACCAGCTTTTCATCGGGCCCTACGCCATCGACGGAGACGGCAAGGTTCGCGTCATTCCCTATACCGAAATGTTCGGTCGCCCGACGGCCAACGCGCGTCATCTCACCGATCCGGCGGGAAAAATCTACTGTGCCTCGATGGAGGAAGCGCTCTACGAGATCGATGTCAAAACATTGAAGGTAACGCCGATCTTTTACGATGAAGCGGACAAGGGAAAAGAGCCGAAAGCCGATCTGCCCGGCTACCATGGCAAGGGAATGTATTCCTCCCAGGGTCGACTCGTTTATGCCAATAACGGCGAGCATGGTGGGGAGGCGCAGCGAAATCCGTTCACCGAATCCGGTGTGCTGGCCGAGTGGAATGGCGAGGGCGATTGGAAGATCGTGCGACGCAACCAGTTCACCGAAGTCACCGGTCCCGGCGGCATTTACGGCAATGAGAATCCGGAAACCGATCCGCTCTGGGCCGTCGGTTGGGACGCGAAATCGCTGCTTCTGATGCTGCTCGACGGAAAGACCTGGCATCGTTTCCGCCTGCCCAAGGCCAGCCACAGCTACGACGGCGCCCACGGGTGGAATACCGAGTGGCCGCGCATTCGCGAAATCGGCGAGGGCGACGATCTGCTCATGACCATGCACGGCATGTTCTGGAAATTTCCCAAGACCTTCACCGCCACGAACACCGCCGGCATCGCTCCGCGCTCGACCTACCTGAAAGTCATCGGCGATTTCTGCCACTGGAATGATCGCGTCGTCTTCGGCTGCGACGACACCGCCCACAACGAGTTCCTCAACAAGCGCCACGCCAAGGGCGAGATCGCCGGACCGCAATCGCAGTCAAATCTCTGGTTCGTCGAACCGGACCGTATCGACCACCTCGGTCCCGTGCTCGGGCGCGGTGCGGTCTGGTTGGAGGAAAAAGTCAGCGCCGGGGAGCCGTCCGATGCCTTCCTGTTTTCCGGGTTCGCGAAGCGTGGCGTTCACCTTTCCGCCGATCGGGCGACCACATTCACCTTCGAGATCGATCCCGACGGCAAAGGCGATTGGCAGCCGCTCGAGGAAGTCGCCGTTGAAGCCGGAGACTCCTGGCACGCCTTCGATCCAGCGACCGAGGCGAGCTGGATTCGCGTCATTTCCTCCGTCGATCTCGAAAAGGCCACCGCGTGGTTTGCCTTCGCGGGCGACGACGATCGCGCAGCCCATTCTTCGCCAGAGAAGTTCGCCGGATGGGCCGCACCCGACGCGACAACGGTCACCGGCGGCGTCATTCGCCCTCGCGGCGAGAATAAGCGCAACCTGCACTTCGCCGCCGCCGGGCCCGATGGCGCCGACATCGGCTACTACGAACTCGACGCCGACATGACTCTCCGTCATGTCGACAATGCCAACGCGCTGAAGTGGCTCAAAGGCAACGCCGCCATTCCTTCGCGCGAGGGCGTGATCGAAGTCGATGCCGCCTCCGTCATTTACACCGACGACAAGGGGAAGCGCTTTCGCTTGCCGAAAAACGACGCCTTCACTCAACCCGGCCCACTCGGATTCCCGCGGCTCTGTCGCGAAGTCGCCACCGAGCGAGACCTGTTCAACTGTCACGGCACCTTCTTCGAGCTTCCCGCCGAGAACGCCGGCGGCTTCGGTCGCGTCCGCCCGGTCGCCACCCATGACCGCCGCATTTCCGACTACTGCAGCTACCGCGGGCTCCTGGTGGTGTCCGGTATCGACCTGTCGACGGCGGGAGAGAATCGCCACATCATCCGCGGCGACGACGGCAAGACCGCCCTCTGGGTGGGCGCCATCGACGACATCTGGGAACTTGGCAAACCCGTCGGTGTTGGCGGTCCGTGGAAAGACACGCCGGTCGAAGCGGGAGCCGTTTCCGATCCTTACCTCATGACCGGTTACGATCAGAAATCGCTCACCCTGTCATCCGACGCCGCGACCGAAGTCACCATCGAACTCGACATCACCGGCGCCGGAAACTGGCGAACCTGGAAAACCGTTTCGCTCACCGCTGGCAAAACCTTCGAGGAAACTTTTCCCGACGCTTTTCAGGCCTACTGGATTCGCTTTCGTTCGGCGGATAAGGCAACTCTGACCGCGCAGTTGGAATACGAGTAATCCGGCCAAGCGAAGCGCGGTCAGCGACCGCGCCTACAGACCCGTCCTACTCGAAAGCCGCCGGCATGTAGGC